>VXRD01000033.1 GCA_009838845.1 Gemmatimonadota bacterium
AACAATATCAGGGAGATAGTATATGAATGGCTTTGTAAAAAGTAGAGGAGGTATCGCGGGCGTGGCAGATGTGGATATGCCACGAGAAAAACTCGAGCGTTTGGGGCCAGAGGGATTGCGCGATGAGGAACTGCTGGCGATTTTGCTGCGAACGGGATACGAAGGCAGAAATGTTCTGGAAATTTCGCGCGGGATAGTCAAGAGGTATCCCGTTAATAAACTCGTGGATATGGATCTGAAAGAGCTCACGACAATAAAGGGAATCGGGCGGGCAAAAGCCGCGGGTTTGGTCGCGGGATTTGAACTGGCAAAACGGGGGCTTAACCAGGGGATAGGGATTGAGCCTACTATCACCAGCCCAGCCGATGTTTTGGGCCTGCTGACAGATATCAAAGATCTGCGCAAGGAATATTTTGTGGCGCTTTTTCTCAATGCGCGGAATCAGGTGATTTGCCGCGAAAATGTGTCGGTTGGCTCGCTTAACGCCTCACTCGTACATCCGAGAGAAGTGTTTGTGCCGGCTGTGGGGTCGTCTGCTGCGAGTGTGATTCTGGCGCATAACCACCCCAGTGGTGATGTAACACCGAGCCGAGAAGATATTGAACTCACGCGCCGCATGGTGCAGGCCGGTGAGATTATGGGGATTGAGGTGTTGGACCATCTAATCGTCGGTTCAGAGCGGTTCTTGAGTATGAAAGAGGCGAATGTTTTTTAGGTGGTGATATGAGCCGAATATTAACACTGACGACAGATTTTGGCATTTCTGATGGCTATGTTGCTGCGATGAAGGGCGTGGTGTTCACCTCTGTGCCAGGGGCTCAAATTGTAGATATAACACATCAGGTGCCGCCCCAAGATGTTGCTGCTGGCGCTTTTGCCATGTATTGTGCGTGTCCTTTTTTTCCAGAGGGTAGCGTACATGTTGGAGTGGTTGACCCGGGGGTGGGGAGTGATCGCCGGGGCATTGTCGTTGAAACAGAGCAATTTGTGTATGTCGGACCGGATAATGGCCTGTTCTCTCCTGTCTATGAGCGAGAAGTTGTACGGCGCATTGTGGCGATTGAAAATGCGGCATTGATGCGCTCGCAAGTGAGTTCGACGTTCCACGGACGAGATGTATTTGCCCAGGTGGGGGCGCATTTACTCAAGGGGGTTTCATGTGAAGAAGTGGGGACAAAAATTGGGGATCCGGTCACATGCGATTTGTGGGGCGTTGAAGAACGTGACGATGCACTCGTTGGACGAGTGGTATGTGTTGACCATTTTGGCAATGCGATCTCAATGATTGCGCGGTCGCAAATTGATGCAAAATATCCCGATGGGAATTTTGAGATTATTATTGGCGAGATCCGGTTTGATCGGATATGTCAGACATATAGCCAGGTCGAAAAGGAGGAAACACTGGCGCTTTACGGCAGTTTGGATACGCTGGAGATCGCGGTTTGTGGGGGCAGTGCAAGCAGGACGCTCGGTGTAAAACGAGGGGATGAGATTTGCGTTTATAGAGGTCAGGGTAGGAGAGATAGCAGTTGAGAAATGCGGTCTATTTCAATATCGGGCTGTTCTGATGGGGTTTGAGGCTTTCTGTTTTTTTGTCGGCCATGACGCATGTGTACGGTAGTCATACTCAGGGTTTTGGCCGTAGCGATTTCGTCGGTGAGTTTGTCTCCCACGCATAGAATGTGGGCGTGTGGCAAGGATATTGCTCTTGCGGCCTGGGTGAGCGATGACTCTTTATCGCTGTTTTTTCGGTCGTCGTGCAGGATGAGGGTATTGTCAGCCTCGCTAAAATAATCGCACAAGTCGAGAAGGCGAATTTTTTCGCGCTGGCGGTCGGGGTTTCCAGAGGTGACAAGGGCGAGTTGGTAATCGCGCTGGACAAGGGTAGCGAGGGTGGGGAGTACATCGGGGAAAAGGGTGATGGTCTCCACAGTGCGGGGATTATAGGCATTGAGCGCCCGTTCTACGATGTTGGCTGGGATATTGTACTGAGTGCCGAGTATGCGAATGGCCTCTGAAGACCCATGCGTTTGGGATAGTGACACTTGTTGCTGATAACCAGTCTCAATTGAGAGGTCGGGATGTGCAGATGCGAGAACTTGAGCTGCTCTGCGACGTGCCGGTTGGGTGAGTTGACCCGTGCAGTCAAAGAGGGTGTCATCGAGGTCAAAAATAATGCCTCTAATTTTTCCTGTCATTCGTCCAGGCCCCAGTAGTCGGGTACGCTCAGGCCGCAGAAAATGCGACAGATCGCATCGGCGACTTTGGCCGGGTCGTGGCTGATAAAATCGCCGGTGCCGCGCTCTATGGCATCGGGATGAAATTCTTCTAAGAAGTCAGCGCGGGTCCAGGGACCGAGGGCGTCGAGCGTTTCTGTATCGCATTCAACCAGGACTTTGCCATCTTTTTTGTATTTTTTGATCAGTGGGTGCCAGTCCACGCTTTTGGGCGTTTGGAATATGCGGAGGTCCTGAACCAACGTGTGATCGATGACGCCATCGCGCTGATTTTCAGGAATGTGTTTGAGGATGGATTTGAGGTGGTCAGAGGCTCTAAAATCGTCGGTTTGTCCGGGTTGTGTGACGATGTTGCAAACATAGATGGTTTTGCCCTGAGCGCGTTTGACCAGTGCTTTTTGAATATCGGGTACGAGGAGATTGGTGATGACACTGGTGTACAGGCTACCCGGTCCAATGACGACGATATCTGCATCTGCAATGGCTTGCAAAGCTCCACGCGGTGCTCTGATCTGATCTTGTTCCAGGCTCACTTTGCGCCCCTGACGCACGCAGATTTCAACCTGTCCTGTTTCGGGGTCTATGACGCGATCGAGCGCGCTGTTTTTGCGATTGAGTTCGCGCAAGAGTGTGTCATTAGTGACGAGATACGCCAGATCAATTGGTGGTTTGCCGGGTTTTCTGACCATCCATTCGGTATAGCGATGTTCGCCGTTTGTCAGTTTGGCGCAAATATCGACATTGTCGGTGCTGGCAGGGAAAACTGTGCCCTGTACGTGCAGCATGTCGCTGGCTGTTTTTATAGCCGCATGGAAATCGCCGAGTTGCTGGGTGAGGGCAGCCACGAGAAAATTGCCAATATGGTCGTTCTTAAAAATACCGGATTCTTGTTCGCTATTGGGAAAGCGGTGTTGGAAGACGTTGAAAAGTCCCTGAGATATCTGTTCGGGATCGGCAAGTGCTGTGAGGGCATTGCGAATGTCGCCGGGGGGCTGGACTCCCAAATTCCAGCGGATACGCCCCGAGGAAGCTCCGCTATCGGTTACGGCAACGACGGCTGTCGGGTGACGGGTATAGGGCCTTAGCCCGCGCAAGACAGTGGGCAGACCGGTGCCGCCGCCGATAACGGCAATTCTGAATCTGTCGGGGTTTTTCCCGATCCGCGAGAGGTGCAATAATGTGGATAGTTGGGCGAGGTATTTAATTTCGTAGTCGGGACGGTCGCCTATTGCGGGTGTTTCGCGGGAGAATCTTCCGCGCCGCAACCAGATTGTGGTTAGCCCCTGGCGATTGCCCGCACGGATTTCGTCATGTGTGCGGTCGCCAACGACGATGAGTTGGTCGGGGGAGAGGTCGTGGCTTTCCATAAGCTCTGAAAACCAGTAGGCATGTGCAGGGGGACCTTCGTTGATGATGCGATCAAAATAAGGAGCAATGCCCAGGCATTCAATTTTGTTGCGCTGACGGCGCGCTCTGCCCAGTGTGACCAGAAACAGTTTATAGCCCGCGTGGCGCAATTCCCGAAGGGTGTGTAACGCATCGGGATAGGGGCGAATATCTTCTACATCTTCGGCATTGTAAACGCGCTCCATTTCTGCTACGAGGGCTTCGACCGGCTCGGCTTCCGGGTCGGTATTTTGTTTGTCGAGAAAACGACGCACCTGGTCGGGTTTGTCTTTGAAGACAGCTTTGGCGATATCGAAAAAGGCGAAATAATAGGGCGAGGATGAATAATAAGGGCCGTGTTTGCGTTCGAGCGTATTGATGCGCTGGCGTGCGTAGGCGCGGGTAGAAAAAAAACCGTTTGAAAATAGAAAGGTAGCAACGCGTTGGCGCGCGGCATGTACGACGGGTGTCAGGTCAAAGAGGGTTCCGTCGAGGTCGAATACGATTGCGCGGGCATTTTCCAGAGACACGGCATATCTCCGCGATTGAGTTATGGGATGAAAAAAAATAGGGACTTTTTAGGTTAAGAAAAAAAATAAATGTGGGGAAGAGGAAAGATTGTGCAAATAGTACGGAAAATTTGGAAGGCGGCACTCAATTTTGTTTATCCGTCGTCTTGTATGATTTGCAAAGCATCGCTGCCGGATTCGCCGGGGCTGTGCGATTCGTGTTGGGATGATATCGAGATTTGGGATTCAGAACTACACGAGGTGGATTTTGAACACGAATTTGATCAGATAGTTATTTTGTATCAATTTAATGATTGTATTCGGTCTTTGATTCACGCGCTCAAATACCGGGGGAAAACGTTGCCTGGACAGATATTTGGCAAGGCTTTGGGGCGGCGCATAGCGGGCGCTGTCGAACCCAATGCGGTAATTGTTCCAGTGCCTCTTCACTCTGCTAAAAAAAGAGCACGTGGGTATAATCAGAGTGAGATTATTGCACGTGCTACAGGACGGGTATCGGGTTTACAAGTGATGGCAAACGCGCTGAAAAGAGTGCGAGCAACTCCTACGCAGACACAACTGGGCGTTTTGGAACGCGAATACAATGTACAGGGAGCATTTCGCGTGCGTCATCCCGCGTCTATTGAGGGGCGAAAAATATTTCTGATTGACGATGTCATCACGACTGGTGCGACGCTCAATGCATGTGTTCTGGCTCTGCGATCTGCGGGGGCAAAATGCGTGTCCGTTGGTGCTGTTGCCAGTCCCCCATTCGGTGAGGATGATCTATCTCAAGATGTAAAAAAATCAGAGCCTTGACAGTGATTTTATATTTTAGTGGGCGAATACAACGGGCTTGACAGGTATGTTGCAATACCTTAAACTTCAAACCTTTGGAAATTTTAAAGGACTCAGGCGATTATGCTCATCATAGTGATTTTGTAAGGGAGATATTATGTCTGTAAAACGCGTTGGCATACTTACAGGTGGCGGCGATTGCCCAGGTCTTAATGCGGTAATCCGCGCGATTGTACGCAAAGGCATTATGGTTTATAATTACGACATGACGGGCGTGCAGGAGGGATGGCGAGGGATGCTTGAAGGGCTGTCAGTCCCTCTGGATTTGGATGCTGTTTCGGGGATTTTGCCGCGCGGTGGAACAATTTTGGGATCGTCGCGGACAAATCCGTATCAAGATGGTGCAGATGGCGGTGCGCTCGTGCGAACGGGGATGGAGAAAATGGGTCTGGACGCGTTGATTGCCATTGGGGGCGATGATACGCTTGGTGTGGCTCATCAACTCACAGATCAGGGTATCAAAGTGGTCGGTGTGCCCAAAACCATTGATAATGACCTGGATGGCACAGACCAGACCTTTGGTTTTGATACGGCGATTAATATTGTGATGGAGGCGATTGACCGCCTGCACACGACGGCCGAATCTCACAACCGCGTGATGGTCGTCGAGGTTATGGGCCGCCACGCCGGTTGGATTGCCGTGGAGGCTGGTATTGCAGGGGGGGCAGATGTGATTCTGATCCCGGAAGTCCCATTTGATATGGATGACGTGTGCGATACCATCAGGAAACGCCATGCCCGCGGCAAGACATTTAGTATTGTCGTGGTTGCTGAAGGTGCCAAGCTCGACGATGACAGTATGGTGTTGCAATCTCAGGAAAAAGATGCATTCGGGCATGTTCGCCTGGGGGGCATTGGCAATATGCTGAGTGATGAAATTGAGCGGCGCACCGGATACGAAAGTCGCGCAACCGTGCTGGGACATATTCAACGCGGAGGTAGCCCCTCTGCGTATGATCGGGTGTTGGGGACGCGATTTGGAATTGCGGCAATTGATCTGATACAGGCAGGCAATTTTGGCAAGATGGTGGCGCTGCGAGGGCAAAATATTGTTGCGATTAACTTGAAAGAGGCCGTGTCGAAATTGCGCACCGTGGATATGGGCCTTTACGATATTGCCAAAGTATTTTTTGGATAATGAATTTGGAGGAAATTATGGTAGGACTGAGAGTAGGGATTAATGGATTTGGGCGGATTGGGCGGCTGGTTTTTCGCGCGGCGATGGCGCGGGGCCTCAATGTGGTGGCTGTAAACGATTTGACCGATGCTGCCAGTCTGGCGCATTTGCTCAAATACGATTCGACGCATGGACGGTATCCGGGGTGTGTTAAACATCGGGAAAACGGCGTGCAAGTTGAAAAGTCATCGGTTGACGCGCTTGTGGTAGATGGCAAAATGGTAGCTGTTTTGTCCGAACGAGATCCGGCACAGTTGCCATGGAGGTCATTGGGTGTGGATGTGGTGATTGAATCGACGGGCTTTTTTACCGATAAAGAGTCCGCGAGCGCCCATTTGGGAGAAAAAGGTGCAAAAAAGGTGATTATTTCTGCGCCCGCCAAAGGGGATTTGCCCACTGTGGTGATGGGGATTAATGACGGTGTTTTACAAAAAGATGATGCGGTCATTTCCAATGCCTCGTGTACGACGAATTGTCTGGCGCCTATGGTGAGTGTGTTGCACGCTTCTTTTGGCGTTGTACACGGGCTTATGACCACTATACATTCTTATACGGGCGATCAGAGTCTTATCGATGCGCCCCATTCCGATATGCGCCGGGCGCGATCTGCTGCCCTGTCGATGATTCCGACGACAACAGGTGCGGCGAGTGCAGTGGGGCTGGTTATTCCCGAACTCAATGGCAAACTCGATGGTATGGCCGTGCGCGTGCCCACGCCAGATGGTTCATTTACCGATTTTGTCGCGGTGCTTCAAAAAGAGGTGACCGCAGAAGAGGTGAATAATGCCTTTGAGTGTGCAGCGCATGGGCGTTTGAAAGGTATTTTGGAATATACCGATGATCCCATTGTTTCAGCTGACGTCCTGGGGAATGCCCATTCTTGTATTTTCGATTCGATGATTACCACGGTGATGGCTGGCAATATGGTGAAGGTGTGTGGGTGGTACGACAATGAGTGGGGGTATTCCAATCGGTGCGTGGATTTGATCTCGAAGTTGGCGGAGATGTAGAAATAGTCGCTGATTTTGACTTTTGAGAGGCGATAGCGTGTCGAAATTGTCGATTACAGACCTGGATTTGAGAGATAAGCGCGTTCTGATGCGCGTTGATTTTAATGTGCCCATTGAAGATGGGCAGGTCGCAGACGACACGCGCTTGCGGGCTTCTTTACCCACGATCCGGCACATTTTGGATGCGGGGGGACAGCCCGTGTTGATGTCGCATTTAGGGCGTCCCGAGGGCGAGATCGTGCCCGAGTTATCGCTTAAATCCGTGGCTGAAGTCCTTCAAGTGTTGTTGGGACGGGAGGTGCTTCTATCGCCAGAATGCGTGGGTGAGGCAACAAATTCACTTGTGAAACGCGCGCCCGATGGTTCGGTTGTGTTGCTCGAAAATTTGCGTTTTCACGCCGACGAAGAAAAAAATGCGCCGGGTTTTGCCACACAATTATCGGAATTGGGCGATGTATATGTCAACGATGCCTTTGGCAGTGCCCATCGCGCGCATGCCTCTACTGAGGGCGTTACCCATTATTTTGTTGAATGCGCTGCGGGTTTGTTGTTGCAGAAAGAATTGGAGTATCTGGGCACGGCGTTGGCCGATCCGGCGCGTCCTTATGTCGCGATTATGGGCGGGGCAAAAATTTCTGGTAAAATTGATGTGATTGAAAATTTGTTTTCAAAAGTAGATACCCTGCTTATTGGCGGTGGTATGGCGTTTACGTTTTTTAAGGCGATGGGCCTGGAAATTGGGAAGTCGTTGTTAGAAGAAGATCGCGTTGGGGTCGCTGCCCATTTGCTCAAGCGCGCAGAGGCCGAAGGTGTAGATCTGGTATTGCCGACTGATACGGTTGTGGCAGCAGAGATGACGGAGGGGGTATCTGCTCAGATAGTGCCGCGAGATCAAATTCCAGCAGATTTGGAGGGGTTTGATATTGGGACTGAGACGCGGAAGCGATTTTCCGATGTGGTTTTAAGTGCCAAAACCGTGGTGTGGAATGGTCCTCTGGGGGTGTGCGAGATTCACTCGTTCTCAAAAGGGTCGCGTGCGGTTGCCAGCGCACTGGTTACGGCGACTGAGCGCGGTGCAACGACGATTGTTGGCGGGGGGGAGACTGCTGCTGCGATGGCAGATTTTGGCGTGGCGGAAAAATTGAGTCATGTCTCGACCGGGGGTGGGGCGTCGCTGGAGTTTTTAGAAGGCCAAACACTGCCGGGTGTGGCGGCACTTTCGGATAGGGAAGAGGAAGCATAGGTGCGTGTTCAAACACTGAAAGGAAGTTGTAATGAGAACGCCGTTTGTGGCGGGAAATTGGAAGCTCAATAAGACGCCGGATGAGGCAGAAATACTCGCGCGATATGTGGTGGATGCGGTTTCGGATGTGACGGATGTGGATGTGGCAATATGTCCGCCTTTTACGGCGCTGGAACGGGTTTCAAGTGTGGTGTGCTGCACTGGCGTAGGGCTGGGTGCTCAGAATATGTACTGGGAGGCTGAGGGTGCTTTTACGGGTGAGGTTTCGGCCCCCATGCTGTTGACTTGCGGTTGTGAATACGTTATATTAGGACACTCTGAACGACGGCAGTTTTTTGGCGAAACTGACGCGACTGTCAACCGCCGTTTAAAGGCAGCTCTGAGTGCTGGATTGAAGCCTATTATGTGTATTGGCGAGTCTTTTGATGAGCGTCAGGCCAATGTGACTGAGCAGGTGGTTGAGAAGCAAACGCGGGGTGCTCTCAATGGCGTTTCCGCTGATGAAGTGCAGGGGATTACCCTGGCTTATGAGCCTGTTTGGGCCATTGGTACGGGGCTGACGGCGACGCCAGAACAGGCAGAGGCTGTCCATGCGTTTCTCCGGCAGGTATTGGCGCAAATTTACGACGACGATGTCGCGCAGGCGGTTCGCGTACAATACGGCGGGTCTGTGAAGCCAGATAATGCGGCGGAGTTGTTTGAGCAGGACAATATCGACGGTGGATTGATCGGCGGGGCTTCGTTGGAAGCCGATGACTTTGCCGCTATTGTGAAAGCGGCTATATAGAGGGTGATATGGAAATTTTTCTTTTGATTGTTCATGTGATAGTTTGTGCGGTACTCATTCTGGTTATTTTGATGCAGCCCGGCAGAAGTGGTGGGTTGTCCGGTGGTGCTTTTGGCGGTATGGGCGGTGGCACATCGATGTTTGGCGGTGGTGGTGCCGTGCCTATGTTGGCAAAAGTGACGACGTATGTGGGGATTATTTTTGCGCTGACATGTATCGGGCTCTGGTACGCGGGGCGTTCGACTGATTCTGTACCGTCAACGGCTGCTGAGCGGTTAATGGAAGAAGGGCAGATGCCCCTGCAGCAAATTCCTCAACCTTTGACCTTTCCGGAAACCACACCCACTGAAGGAACAACCCAAACAGCACCGGCCGATACCGGCAGTACCACGCCATAGATTTTGTGCCGAAGTGGTGGAATTGGTAGACACGCTGTCTTGAGGGGGCAGTACTCGAAAGGGTGTAGGGGTTCGAATCCCCTCTTCGGCACCACATAAAAGCAAGGGCTTGTGATATGGATCGCAAGCCCTTTTTCTGTCGATAGGAGTAAGATGCCATGTGTAGGCATATCCTCGCCTTGCTATTCATCGTGCTTCTGATCCAACCCCTTCGGGCCAATGTGGCATTAGAACAAGTCTCCAGTCCAGATTTTGACAATAGTGGCGTGGTCGATTTTCCCGATTTTTTGCTCTTTGTCGCCAAATTCGGGGCGCGTCAGGGCGATGATAAGTATGAAGATCGTTTTGATCTGGATGGCGATGGCGAGATCGGGTTCGATGATTTTTTGCATTTTGCCGCAAATTTTGGCAAAACAGTCGCGTCAAGTGGGGGGGCGACCCCGACAGTAGATAATAGGAAAATTCTCGGCTCGTTATTTATCTCAAAGGTATGGGCTGGGCATCCCGTTAGTTTTGACTTGTTGACTTATGGCGATGTACAATTTGTCGCATTTTACGATGCCGACCGCAAAATGACGGTTGGGATGAGAAATTTAGATGCAGAGACGTGGACATCTGAACAGCCCAGAGGTGTGTGGTTGGAAAATCGAGGCCGACTGTCGTCGGAAACCGGATGGGACACCCACAATTACCTGACCATGGCTATTGACACCGACGATCATATCCATCTGAGCGGGAATATGCATGTGGATCCGCTGATTTATTTTCGCACAACGCGGCCACTCGATGTGACGAGTTTTGAGCGCATTGATTCGATGGTGGGACAAAATGAAGATCGTTGCACTTATCCCGTGTTTATGCGCGGTCCCAATAATGAATTGATTTTCAGGTATCGAGACGGCAGTAGTGGCAATGCGGTTGAATTTTATAATATGTATGATGTTGAGACCAGAACATGGCGGCGGTTACACGATACGCCGTTATTGGATGGGTTAGGGCGGATGAATGCGTACGCGCGCAGTCCCCAGAAAGGTCCCGATAGAATGTTCCACATGATTTGGATGTGGCGCGACACACCCGATGCTGCAACCAATCACGATATCTCATATGCCCGCAGCCGTGACCTGGTCGCCTGGGAAACGGGTAGCGGCGATGCGTTGGATTTACCGATTACAATAGAAAGCGGTGCTATCGTCGATCCCGTGCCGCCGAGGGGAGGGATGATCAATATGACGCAGTCGCTGGGTTTTGATCATCAGAAACGCCCGGTGATCAGTTATCACAAGCACGACGAAAATGGATATACGCAAGCCTATTGTGCGCGATTGGAATACGGCGAATGGGTTGTGTACAAGGTGAGCAATTGGACCTATCGGTGGGAATTTGGAGGGGGTGGATCAATTATTGCAGAGATTCGGTTGGGTAGCGTAAATGTGGCATCCGATGGGGGTCTGAGTATGAGCTATATACATGTGAAAGAAGGACGGGGAATCTGGAAGCTGGATCCCCAAACCATGCAAGTGATCGGGACGTATCCGCCGCCCCCGAGTGCGATACCCAGGGAGTTGGCGCGCGTGACTTCTCAGTATCCGGGGATGAGGATCAATACGCGCTGGGCGCGGGGGTCGGGCACGAGGCCCGGCGAGCGATATCTCTTGCGCTGGGAAACGCTGGGGCGCAATCGAGACCTTCCACGAGAGGAGATCCCACCGCCGAGTGACTTGAGACTTTATATTCTTCCGAAGTGAAGATTAAGTTGTAAAAGCCCATTGGTTGCGTATATTTCAACGTGTGTAAAACCTTAACGGAGAATACTTTATGAAACGGCTCTATCTCGTGCGGCACGCCAAGTCGGATTGGAGTTATGTCGGGTTGGCTGATTTTGATCGTCCCCTGAATAAGCGCGGAAGAAGGGATTCGAAGCGCATGGGCAAATACCTGAAGCAGGCGTGGAAGGTCGAGCCAGATTACTTGTTGTGTAGCACGGCCAAGCGCGTGCGATCTACGGTCAAGCGGTTGCGCAAATCTCTCAACTTTTCCAAAAAACGGATTGCCTGGCACGAGCGCATTTATTCAGGGCACAGTGGAGATGTGCTGGATTTGATTCGACAGGTCGATAATCGGTATCGGGAGGTTATGGTAATAGGACACAACCCGGATATGACCGTATTGGTCAATGAACTAACGGGATCTGCTATCGCCAATGTGCCGACGTGTGGTGTCGCAGGTATTGATCTGCAGATTGATGATTGGTCAGATGCGGTATCGGGGGATCTGGTGTTTTTTGAGGTGCCAAAGTCGATTTGACGTGTCCGTAACTTATCCGAAACCTGGCTGTCACAGAATACGGATAACTTATTCTTCAGTCAGCTTCCGCGTGGGGGTCGGTTCTTTACTTGAGAATCGGCCCTCGTTTTTTTGGGGTCGGCCAAAAACTTTCTGGATCGCGGCTAAAACCCTGCCGCGATGACGATGAACAGGTCTGGACCTTCACGGGATGATGCGACCAGTTGTACTCGTCACGCCTGCAGGCTTGTAGCAGGCGTCCAGTTGCTTTTTTCTTTTCAATACGTTTCGGATACGTCGAGGACAGTGCTGGCGTCTGCCTCTTTAGTTGTATTGGAGTTTTTGATCTTTTCCTGGAGTTTTTCATAGAAGAGATCGCTGTCAACCGGGATATCCACCCAATAGTCTGTCCAGGCGGATAAGAGCATGGCATTGGCGAGTTCGACGCCTTTGATTCCCTCAACCCCAGGTGCGAGGAGGGGACTGCCCGTGCGTATGGCATCAACCCAGTTTTGCGTGATGCCGCGATGGGCTTCGCCGCTGCTGCCCGTGGGGATGTCGCATTTCCAGGATTCGGGGCTGCCAAAGCCGCCTTTGTATTCTTTGCAGAATTTGCTGACGGATTCGCGTGTGCGCCAGAAGGTGATGTTTCCACCTTCCATTACGACTTTGCCGCGATCGCCAGTGATTTCGAGACGGTTAGTGCCGGGGGCTTCACCCGTTGTGGTGATGAATACACCTGTTGCGCCATTTTCGTATTCCACGTAGGCGGTGACTTCGTCATCGACTTCGATATCGTGGTATTTGCCAAATCCGACAAATGCCCTGCATCGGGTAGGCATACCGCAAATCCATTGCCAGAGATCGAGGTTGTGCGGACACTGGTTCATTAAGACGCCGCCGCCTTCGCCTTCCCATGTCGCGCGCCAACCGCCTGAGTCGTAATAACTTTGCGAGCGGAACCAGGTGGTGATGATGTAGTTCGTACGCTGAATTTCGCCCAGATCACCCGATGCGACCAGGTCTTTGAGTTTTTGGTGCGCTCCTATGGTGCGCTGGTTGAACATGAGGCCAAAGACGCGGTCGCTTTTTTCAGCTACAACATTCATTTCTGCGACCTGCTTTGTATAAACACCTGCGGGCTTTTCAATGAGTACATGCAACCCGCTGTTCATAGCCTGAATTGCCAGTGGCGGATGGAGGTAGTGCGGCGTGGCGACGATGACGGCATCGACGGTTCCAGAAGCCATGAGATCATCGGCACTGTCGAATGTGCGAATATTCTCGCCCAGGTTTTCGCGCGCCCACTTGATGCGGTCGGGATCTATGTCGCAGATGGCGGTTAGTTCGGCATTGGATACCTCGCCCGGGTGCAAATAAAGACTATGTCCACTGCCCATGTTGCCGATGCCGATAATGCCGATGCGTACTTTGTCCATAAAATTCTCCTGTTTTGGTTGGGGGTAGGGGGTTGTGCTGATCTTGTTTTGGGTGGATGTGGGGGCATCCTGAACATCCTTTCATCCTTACATCCTGATCCTGTTTTTTTCGATATAATTCCAATTAATATTCATGCCCAATCCCGGACGCTGGGGAACATGGACAAATCCCTGGTCATCCATGGGTTCGCCGTGTTCGTGCAGCCAGGGCGCCTGTTCATCGAAGTCGATGAAGGGGTGGAGGAGGCCGCGTTCGTAAAATTCGCCATTGGTCATGGCGCACAGGGCGTGCAGGTTGCCGGGACCGCCTCCGTGGATTTCGCAGCGCATGCCAAAGGATTCGCACAGGTGAACGGTTTTCATGAGGGGGGTCAAACCGCCCACGTCGCCGACGCCGCAGCGGGAAATATCGCACGCTCCGGCTTTGATCCATTCGGCGCGCACATACATTTTGCCTTCGCAGGTTTCGGGACCGCATATTGGTAAAGACGTTTGTTCACAAAGCCAGACATAGGACGACATGCTGTGTTCGTCCATGGGTTCTTCCATCCAGTAGTAGTCGAGTTTTTCGAGTCCTTTTGCCAGGGCAAGCGAGGCTTCGCGGTCATAATAGTGATAGGGGTCGAGCATGAGGGGTACGTCGGGGCCGACAGCTTCGCGCACGGCAGCGCAGGCTTCGAGGTCGCGTTTGACACTGGGGGCACCTTCGTAGGGGGGCTGCCAGGTGTGGAGTTTGAAGGCGGGGTACCCGCGTTTCATACACCATTCGGCAAAGCGGGCATAGTCTTCGGGCGTGGCCAAGCCGCCTTCGAGGTCGTCGCCGCACATGGTAGATGCATAGGCGGGTACTTTGTCGCGGTACCCGCCGAGCAATTTGTAAACGGGTTGATTGACGGCGCGTCCGGCGAGGTCCCAGAGGGCGAGGTCAACGGACATGATGACTTTATCTGTTATCGTGTCTGAGTTGATGCGCTGGCGGTGGTTGAGGTCGTGCCAGATTTGTTCGCGCATAAAGGGGTCTTTGCCAATGAGTTCTGGCTTGACCATGCTGTTGATCACCCGTGCATTTGC
Source organism: Gemmatimonadota bacterium (assembly GCA_009838845.1). NCBI lineage: Bacteria > Pseudomonadati > Gemmatimonadota > Gemmatimonadota bacterium. The sequence continues at coordinate 14,402 of VXRD01000033.1, forward strand.
ACCGAACCAGTATCCGGATACGTCTTCATCGGTTGAAATGATGAGCAGGGTTTGAACAGCTTCGCGTTCGGGTCCAGGATGCCCGTGTCCATCGCTGTCCTGTTCGGTGTTGGCGATATATTTGAATTGAATGGTTTCGACATCGGTGATTTTCAAGGGTAACTCCTTTCAATACAGCGGTCTATAACGTAGATCTCCGCCTTCTTCCTGTTGTTTTTTGTAATCGGCTTCAAGTGCCTCTCGCACCCAGTATTGCGGGGCAGAGACGTAGTTTGATTGGTGTTTCTGGTTGTCGATCCAGTGTTCGAGCAAGCGGGATTTGAGGTCGTGTTCAACATGGGCGAGGTGCGCGTCGTCCGCGCGGTTGACGAGTTCATCGGGATCGTTTTCGAGGTCGTAAAGTTCGGCAGATCCGTCGGCGTAGTGTGCGTATTTGTAGCTTTCGGTTCGCACCATAGCGCGACCGCCAATTTCGCAAAATGCGGCCTGTCGGATGGTCGCGGTGGGGTCTTTGAATAATCGGCGAATGTCCTCTCCCTGAAGTGTGCCGGGCGGTTCGGTATCGCAGGCGTGATAAAAGAGTGGGACGAGATCAATGATGCTGACAAGGCCCGGAGCGCGCTGATGGGCGGGGACATCGGGACCGCGAATGATGAGGGGCACGCGGGACATGCAGTCGTAAAAGAAGCCTTTGAAGGGGAGGCCGTGATCGCCCAGTGCGTCGCCGTGATCGCTGGTGAAGATGATGAGGGTGTCGTCGAGTACGCCATGGGCTTCAAGTGCGGCGATGATTTTGCCGATGCCTTCGTCAATCAGGCTGATGTTGGCGTAGTAGTGCTCGCGCCATTTGCGGTAGTGTTCTGGTGTGGCTTTTGAATAGTCCAGGCGAAACATGGAGTTGGACAGGCTACCGCGACCGCGGTCTCTTTGGGCAGGTGGTTTGTCGGCGAGTTCCTCCGGGGAACCGACGGGTTCAGGGATGGGCGCGTCGGCATACATAAGGGCCATGTCTTCTGGGGGGTCGTAGGGGTCGTGTGGTCCGGGAAAGCTGACCCATGTGGCAAAGGGGTCGCTCCCGTTTTGTTGGAGCCATTCGGCTGCCTGATCGCCGACAAAGCCATCGACGTGAAATTTGCGTTCGTGTGGTGTGATGGATGCGCCCATGTTTTCGTAATAACCCGGCAATGTGGTGGGGTGCGGTCGGTCAAGGCCATGTGCAGCGAGAAATTGTACGTGGTGGTCGGGCAGGTAAATGTGCCGTTTGTCTTCGGCCATGATGCGTTCGTCAAAGCCCTGGTGCGAGTCCCAAGGATGAAAGTGCATTTTGCCAATGGCCGCGGTGCGCCTTCCGGTCTGCGAAATGATGCGCGGCCAGGTTGGCACGTGATCGGGTAGCCAGTTGCCATTGCCGAGTACGCCTGTTACACTGGGGTACTGCCCGCTCATGATGGATGCACGACAAGGCACGCATACAGGGGAGGGGACGATGCAATGGTCAAATACCATGCCTTCGCGTGCAAGGCGGTCGAGGTTGGGGGTTTGCATAAAGTCGAGGCCGTAACAGGGCAGGCTGTCCCAGCGCTGTTGATCGGTGGTGATTAAAAGGAGGTTGCGAGCCATAAGGTGCTCCGGAATAAGGGTGAATTCAGGTGGATCAAAGGACGGGACAAGATAGGACGGGGAAACAGGTATGGCAAAGTATTTCTGTTGGTCAAGTTAAAAAGAGAGAGCGATTGTTTTGTATCTTACGAAGTAGGCTCTTATTTTTATGCATTGTGCTGTTGCATATCTCGTGGTCTAACACTATCTTGTGAGGCGATTTGTTTGCCTCGTTGAATTGTGCATGGAATTTTGGTTGGAAGGATTGCTATGGATGTGTTGCTGGATGATGTCAAATTGCCGTCGCATTTAGATCGTCTGACGGATACGGCTCTGGATCTCAGGCGTGTGCAGGGTATGGTGCGCGTTGGTCCCGATGTGTTATTTGTGATATTGAGTGGCTCCTTGTACAAGTTGACCGCTGAGAGAGCCGTGCTCGAGCCCGTGTTTGATTCGGTGACACGCATTTGGCCGGCCGATGAAAATTGTGCGCTGGTCGAATCTGAAGGCGCGCTATGGCGGGTTGATCTGGATGGTACAAAGGGGCGTTTGCTCACCATTCCCAAAGGGACGATTTCCTATGATGTCAAATGGGGAATACGGGGCTTGGTTGTAGGTGCGCTTGTGGATCGCCGCGAGTCTGTGGATCCCAAAGCACCTTATTTTTATCCCGCGTCCAGAGAAAAGGTCACGCTGTGTCGATATGCTTCAATTGAAGGGTGGCACGATCTTGCCGATGTGCCAGAAGGATGCGGGAACTTGAGCATGTGTCGGTATGGCCGTCGGATCGCGTGGCGAGAATCCCTCAATGTGATTCCAGAAGAAGCGCAGCGGGGAGAGTTTTACGGATTTGATTTGAATACAAATGAGGTGCGAAAGTTGACTGAGGGTGCGGGCAAAGTCGGCCGTGTGGTGATGGCTTCGGATGGCTCTGCGTTGCTTTACGAAGCGAATCACGAGGCGGCGTATCCCATTACGACACATACGGATTTGTGGTGGTTGTCATGGGATGGCAGCGAACGAGTGAATCTCACAGAGGGGGGGCGCTGTATTGCGCGCTTTGGCTGGGGACCTCGCGACAAAACTGCCTGGGTGTCGTTTGTGGAGGGTTTGCAAACGCAGACGGAAGTACTGGCTCTGGATGGAACGCCAGAAGGGACATTTGGCGATCTGGACGCAGTATCAGATATTGTGTGGATGCCCGATGGTCTGGCTATTTTTGAAACCGAGGATGCGGAGAGATTCCCCGCAATTTGGACGGGAATGCGCAGGGTGCCCTTGCCCCAGCCTGAGAATTACGAGGATCTGCGCGTTTTAGAAATGGAATGGGAAGCCCCCGATGGCATGGAGATTGAAGGCGTGCTCTACGAAGCAGATAGACTTAGAGGCTCTGCCCCGTTGCTGGTTTCGGCACACGGGGGGCCTGCCGCTCCGGTGGAGAATGTGCGGAGCGAGGTGGTTCGATATCGCCATTTGTTGCGGGCAGGCTACCGGGTTTTTCGTCCGGCATTTCGAGGTTCTCTGGGTTTTGGGGACGATTTCGCGCGGAGCAATATCGGATGCCAGGGGCGGGCCGATCTCGAGGATATTGTTTCGGGTATTGATTTTTTGATTGAAGAGGGGCTTGCATTAAAAAATCGGGTGGGTATTTTCGGTGGGTCTTACGGGGGATATATGACTTTGCGGGCGCTGGCTGTGACGGATCGGTTTCAGGCTGGCGTTGCGCTTTTCGGCTTTATCGACAACAGGCGGATGACTCTGGAGACGGGTGATTTTACGTATGAGACAGAGTATTTGGAACCGCTGTCGTGGCCAATTACAGAGCGTACGCGCGGGGGCGATGTGTTTCCCAATTTAGGCGCAATTCGCACGCCGCTACTGTTGTTGCACGGCGATCAGGACCCGATTTGTCCGCTGTCAGAATCCAAAGTCACCTGTCGTGCGCTGGAATCACTGGGGGTGCCAGTGGGCCTGGTGGTGTATCCGGGCGAGGGCCACGGGTTTCGGAAAGAGAAAAACCGCCGCGATAGTGCGCGGCGAACGCTGGCCTGGTTTTTGAACTATTTGCCGCCGTAAGGATAATGGTCGTAGTTCGTCATGTCATAAGGCTGGGGTGAGATTGCCCAACTGACGCCGAGTTCTGAGAAGAGTTTGCCCGTGCGAAAACTCTGGTCTAACAGGTCGTCGAGACCCTTGATGATGTGGAAGGTTGCGCCGTCGCGTTTGACGACTTCGATTTCACTGTGATCGACTGTGGCGATATTCGGACAACTTTCGTGTGCGCCATTGACACACAGGGTTTGTGCGCGTGCAACTTCTGGCGGACACAGGGGCGTGGCGTTGTTTTGCAGTACGTCTATGGCGTTGTGAAACGGGCCGTGGTGGTCGCGCAAGTTGTGCTCTTCAAAGGTTTCTGTGCTGCCGTCATTGTAGCGAATGATTGAACCTGGTCGGCTCCATTCGACTGTTCCATGTTCGCACTGGAGTTGCATGAGGGGACCGAAATTTTCGCGGGTGGAATGGGATAGGCCGATGAGGACGTCAACGCCATTTGCGACAATGCGGAGTACGGCTGTGTCGAGTGTCTGGATATCGCGTGCTCGGTAGAGTTCGGCCTGTACAGTTTCGGGTATGGCCGATTCGTGATGGGTTGCGCCGCACAGGTACATCGCATTGTTGAGGTCGTGTGCCATGGCGTTGTTAATCGGGCTGTCGAGAACACAGGTGTCGTCGTCGAGTGTGAGCCGACCGGCCCAGGTGTTGCGGCTGTAATATAGGTTGTTGCGCGGCCATCCGCCTTTGATGCGAATCGCATGCAACTTGCCCAGCCGACCGTCCAATAAGCGGGTTTTGATGGTCTGAATGCTTGGAGCGTAGATCGATTGATATCCGATGAGCGCGATTTTGCCCGTTTTGTTTTTTATATTTATCAAGTGGTTGGCGTCCTGTACTGTGGCTGATAGTGGTTTTTCACAGATAACATTGAATCCCGCTTCGAGCGCTGCAACGGAATAAGGGACGTGATAGTGAATGCCAATGGGTAGAGTGACGTAGTCCATGCCTCCTGCGCTGAGGAGGTCGTCAAATGTGTCGTAAACGCGAACATTGCGGGTTTTAAATTCGGCGAGTTTTTCGGGGTGGTTTTCCGGATCAATGACAACAGCGGCATTGAGGCGCGCGCGTCCTTTTCGTTCGAGTGCTTCGACAGAGCGTACGTGCGTTTGGCCAAAACCGCCAATGCCAACAATGCCAAATTTTACGGGGTTCATAAATTGCTCCTTTGTGAGAGAATAATAAAGAAAACAAAAGCTATTGCACGAGCAACTGAAATTAGTGGATACTAACATTGCAAAACACTGGATTGCGGCTAAAAACATGCCGCAATGACAATCGCTATTTCTATCTTCACGCCTGCATGGTTTAAGCAGGCGTCCAGGATGGGATGCTTTTAATTCTTGTCAAATTGCGGGGTAATATGATGAAAGACATTTTATCTGTTGGGCTGATTGGTGCAGGTTCGAATGCGGGAGGACATGCGCGCGGTATTGCGGCGAATGAAAATATCCGTCTGGCGGCGGTTATGGATATTGACCGCAGTCGGGCAGAGGCTCTTGCGACTGAGCACAAAGCCCGCGCTTATGGGGTGTTGGATGATTTGTTGAATGATCCCGAAGTGGATGCCGTGCATGTGTGTTCGATTCACAAAGTACACGCCGAGCAGGTGGTTGCCGCTGCGCGTGCTGGAAAACATGTGCTGGTTGAAAAGCCAATGGCGCTGTCTGTGGCCGAATGCGATCGCATGATTGCTGCGTGTGAGGATGCCGGTGTGGTGCTGATGGTGGGGCAGGTGATGCGGCACTTTCCAGTGAATTTAAAGGTGAAGGCGCTGATTCAGGAGGGTGCGATTGGCGAGGTCGGGCACATGATCCGCAGGCGATACGGCAATTTTGATCCGCCTGACCGATCGTGGTATCTCGATTTGGAATTGGGCGGTGTTTGTGTTTTGTATTGTTTTGGTCCGCACGAGTACGATATTTTACCCTGGTATATCGATTCCCCCGTGGTTAAGGTATATTCGCAAGGCAGTGAAAGCGCAGAGCGATACGCAGGGCAAAAGGATTCTTATTCGACGATTATGAATCACAAAGATGGCACGGTAAGTGTGCTGACGCAAACTGTGGTGACGCATACTGGCGCACACGATACGTATATTATGGGTAGTGAGGGATCTATTTGGATGACCAATCAGAAATTGATGGTCAATGGCAAAGAAGTGCCCGTAGATGTGACATCGCGGGTAGGGATGCCCAGTCAGATTGCCGAATTTGTAGATTGTTGTCTCAATGGAAAAGTGCCCGATGCCAATGGCAGGTCTGTGCGGCATACGATGGCTGTGATTGAGGCGGTGAAGCTCAGTGCCGAGAGTGGTGAACCGGTGATGGTCAATGGAGAGGATGTATGAACCAACCCAATGTAATCGTTATTATGAGCGATCAGATGAAGGCAACGGCGAGCCATTTATACGGCAGTGCGTTTTGTCAGACACCGTCGTTGGAGCGGATGGCGAATGAAGGGGTGTTGTTCAAACACGCTGTTACGCCGCATCCGCTGTGTGTGCCGTGCCGCATTTCGTTTTGGACCTCCCAGTTTCCTCATTCGCACGGTGGGCGGCGAAATCAGACGCTGATGCCTGGGGATGCGACGCATGCGTTTAAGCTGTGGAAAGCTGCGGGATATCGGTGTGGACTGATTGGGAAAAATCACTGTTTTGAGGAACAAAGCGATCTCGATTTGTTCGATGTGTGGTGTGAGATCGGACATGGAGGATTGCCCAGAGGCTCCGCGACAAAGGGAATGGATTGGTTTCGGTCCCGTGAGTCGATCAATGCGGCACATGCGGTGAGAAGGAATTTGCCGGATATTAGTCCGCAATTTTCCTATGGGGTTAGCGATTTTCCGCTGGAGGATTATTCGACCGGGTTGGTGGCGGGACAGACCGTGCGGTTTTTGGAGCAATTTGGCAATGATCCATTCGCGCTGTGGGTTTCCATTCCCGATCCTCATACGCCGTATGAATGTCCCGAGCGGTATGCGATTGCACTCGATGATGTGGTGATGCCACCCTGGCGAGCGGATGAGTATAGCGATGGTACAGCGCCCGAACGCAATCGGGTCTTGCATGCGATGATTGGGGTGGAAGATGATCCGATTGAAGACGTAAAGGGATGCGTGGGCGTGTATCACGGAATGGTGCGTTTTTTGGATGATGGCGTGGGGCAGATTTTAGATGCGCTGGACAGGCTCAATTTGCGCGAGAATACGGTTGTGGTTTTCTGTGCAGATCACGGCGATTTTTCGGGTGAGCACGCGCAGATCGCCAAAGGAGGTGCGTTTTACGATTGTTTGACGCGCGTGCCGCTTATCGTGTCGTGTCCGGGACAGATCCCGCAGGGCGTGGTGGATGAGAGTTGTGTCAATTTGATCGATATTGTGCCGACGGTTTTGCAATTGCAGGGGCACGATGTGCCGCGTTCTATGTACGGGGAGGGATTGCCCACGGTTACGGATACAGCGCCGAGAGATGCGGCTTTTTCAGAATACGGCGCAGGAGGACCGGCATTTACTATGGCAGATTTAGAGCAGCTTGAGAAGCCATGGGGAAGGCGGGCTATTGGGCAGTCTTTGCAATGGCGCGAAGCTGAGGGCCGCCGCAAGATGGTGCGTACTGCCGAATGGAAGTACGTGCATGATCCTATGGGGGATCGGGATGAGTTGTACGATCTGGTGAACGATCCCTGGGAATTGTACAATGTGATAGATAATGCCGATCACCGCGATGTTATCGCAGATTTGCAATTAAAATTGGCGGATTGGAGTATTCGCACAGAGGATGCGAGACCCGTTCCAATGCCAGAGTGAGGGATATAAATATGAGCCAACCACATCCGGAGATACAGAAATTCGTGCAGACATTTGAAAACGCAATGCACGAGGATGGTCTGACGGATTTGCACAGCGAAGGGGTGGCAGCTGCAAGGGCTTTTAACGATTCGCGCAAAATGCCAGATGATATGCTGCCGCCTATTTATCATGTGGAAGATAGCGCGATATCGAGTGAAACGGGGGAGATTCCCATTCGCATTTATCGCCCCAATGAGTATCGAGGGTTGCCGCTTCTCATGTGGTTTCACGGCGGGGGATGGGTGCTGGGCGATCTCGATACTGGGGAGTTTAAATGCAGAAAACTCGCGCATGATGTAGGGTGTGTTGTCGTTTCAGTTGACTACCGCCGCGCGCCAGAAACGCCTTTCCCCGGTGCAATTGACGATTGTTTTGCCGCTACGTTATGGGCGGCATCTTCAGCGGATGAATTGGGGATTGATTCTTCCCACATTGCCGTGGCTGGCGATAGTGCCGGGGGCAATCTGGCTGCCTGTGTCGCCCTTCGCGCCCGAGATGCGGGATTAAATCTCGTTTTTCAATTGCTCGTTTATCCCGTTATTGAGGCAAATTTTGATCGTGCCTCTTATTCTGAAAATGCCGAAGGGTATTTGCTTACGGCCAGTGCGATGAAGTGGTTCTGGGATTGTTATGTTCCCAATATCGCAGACCGCAATCATCCCGATGTCGCGCCCATTTGCGCTTCTGATATGTCTGGCTTGCCGCCCGCGCTGGTTATGACCGCTGAATTTGATCCCCTCCGAGACGAGGCCGAAGATTATGGCCATGCCTTAAAAGCGGCAGGGATTGACACTGTCACACGGCGTTATATTGGTATGACGCATGCGTTTTATATGCTGCCCACCGAAAATCCCGTTAATGAAATTGCCGCGGCGACCAATGAATCCATAGAGGCATTGCGCTGGGCTTTTGATAACTGTGAGCACCAGTAGGGATTGCGGCTTTAGGCAGGCGTCCAAGATGGGGGAGGTTGACAATAGATTACTGATGATCAACAACAGGAGACCATATATGTCGTCATTAAAAGAACAATACGTAGAAGAGGGATACATTGTTGTCAAAGATGTGCTCAATATCGAGCAGGATATTTATCCCTTGCAAAAAGCCTATTCTGAGCTTCTATATGCGCTGGCGCGAATTTATCTGGTTGAGACTAATTCTGAGGCACTGGATAGATTTGATGAGATGTCTTTGCCCGAGCGGTTTGCAATGTCGCTCGGAGCCAGTCGGGGAACGGTTTTACACCATCTCGATCCCGTGCTGAATATCTTTGTTCCGACTTTTCAGTGGCGCAAAGACCTGCCAGATGCGCGGATTCCCGAAATGTTTGCTCTTATGCGCCATCCAAAAGTCTTAGATGTTTTGGAAGTTCTTATCGGGCCGGAGATAGCTGCGTCGCCGATTTACCATTTTAATCTCAAGCTCGCGCCCGATCATCTCAAGCTGGCAGATCAGGTGGCCGGGTCTGTGGGTGCAGATCTTTCAAAGGAAGGGTTTTATACATTTCAGGTGGGCAAAACAGGATGGCACATGGACGCAGGTTCGGGCCTGAGAGATTCTCATGAGAGCGAGATTGTCAATGCGTGGATTCCGATTACCCATGCTACCGAAGAAAATAGCTGTTTGGTGGTCATTCCCGGCAGTCACAAAGAAGGCGTTAAATACCATCCTTTTCCAGAAGATCTCGACACGCAGGGAATTACTCTGCCCGTTGATCCTGGAGATATTGTTTTTTTGGATAATAAAGTGATGCACAGCTCTACGCCCAACACGAGTCGCGAAGATTATCGCTGGGCTTATAATTTCCGTTATCTTCCTATTGGACAGCCCCCTGGTCGCCCCTTTATACCGGGTTTTGTTGCGCGCAGCCGCTCGGCTCCAGAAACAGAATTACACAATGCCTATGTATGGAGCGCAATGTGGGTTCGCTGTCTGGATTATCTCACTGAAAAGGGCGTGCCCGCATCTTATGAAGACAGGAGCAAAATGGGCCTTGAAGAAGCGCAGGCGATTACCAGTCACTGGCGCGAACTCACCCCCGATGCGGATGGTTGGTTGCGCCTGGGGAAGGATTGATATGGATAAGGTAAAAATCGGTATTATCGGTCTCGGCTCTTTTTGTTCGAGCTATCATATTCCGAATTTGCTCAAGAGGTCGGATGTAGAAGTCACGGCGGTTTGCGATATTTCTCAAGAATGTCTGGACGGGCGCAATAGGAGGTTGCGGGATAGTCGGGTATTTACCGATTATCGCGATATGATCAATCCGGATTTGATTGATGGGGTTTTTGTCAGTACGCCCAATCGGGCGCATTTCGCGGCCTGCAAATTGGCGCTTGAGCGCGGTATTCCGGCGATTGTCGATAAACCGATTACGGTGACTTTGGAGGATGCCGAGGAACTCGTGGCGTTGAGTAAGTCGCAAAATTGTATTTTGATGACGGCGTTTACGCGTCATTTTATGCCCAGTACCGAGTACGTGCGCAGACAAATTGCGTCTGGTGCGAGCACTCCGCAAATGCTCACGGCTGTCCAGCGGAAAAGTCCCGTCAAGCGCGGTATAGAAGACGGGGGCATGTTGCACCGGCGCACGATTCACATTACAGATGTTTTGCCGTGGATCACGGGCGAGCGCGTGGTCAGAGTGGAGGGCAAAATTCAATACGAGACCGGGCACATAGAGGAAATGCTGGTGGATATGCGTCTCGAATTTGAAGGGGGATTATGTGCCAGTCTGCTCTGTATCAAGTCCTGTGACGAAAATCAGGATGAGGTCAACATATATACTGACAAGCAGAGTTATCGCCTGGAACGCGACCGCCTCTACACGATTGCGCGCAGAGGTGGCTGGCAGCGCGTGGAGAATTTGCCCGAATACGGCAATTCGAGCGATCACTTTGTCGAGGCGATTAAAGGCAATCGTCCCGCCCCCAATGCTCCCTTTGCCGATCCGCACAGTGAAGACGGCCTCCAGGCTCTTCGCGTTGTTTTTGCTATGCACAAAGCAGCACAAACAGGGCGTGTGGTGGATGTTTAATTGATTACACCTACAATAGGAAACAAAAATGCCTTCTCAACCGAATATCGTTTTTATTCACGCCGAGAGCATGGATGGGCGAAAGATGGGCTGTATGGGCCATCCTGCCATGCAAAATGCCACGCCCAATATGGATCGCCTCGCCAGTGATGGGGTGCTGTTTACAAATGCGTACACCAATTGTCCGGTGTGCAATCCGTCGCGGGCGAGCATGTGGAGTGGAAAATATCCCAATTATTACGATTGTTGGAATAATCACGAAGGGTTGCACGAGAATGTGCCCACGTATCAAAATACATTTGAGAGCGCGGGCTATCAGACCTCTGCCATCGGTCCTATAGACTACGCCTATGGCAAACACTCCATCCGCGATCGCATTGGCTCGTGGACGCGCGCGGCCAATATTCGCCGTCCTATATGTCGCACGACCTTGCCGCAAGTTGTAGATGATGGCAAGGCGAATGGGCGCGATTGGGACCGGACGTATCAGGCTGTTGATCAACTGCATCAATACGCGAGGAGTGACCGGCCTTTTTGGCTTTATCTCACTACGGGATTGGTGCATCCCGCATTTACTGCCGAGAAACGCCACATGCCTTTGATCGATGCGGATAATGTCGATATTCCGCCGACTTTGATGCCGCTCGAAGCCACGCACAATCAGGCGATTGCGTATCAACGCGTGACCAAAAATTGCGATAAACAGTTCTCTGAGAACCTCGTTCGAGAGATTCGGCACACCTATTTTGCGATGATCGCCGCGCTCGATGAGATGGTTGGTCGGGTGCTTCAGACGGTCGATGATTTGGGGTTGCGCGATAATACGTATGTCATTTTTTCGAGCGATCACGGCGAAATGGCTGGCGATCAAAATCAAATACTCAAGCGTTCGATGTACGAGGCGTCATCCCACGTTCCTCTCATTATTCGCGGTCCCGATGTACAAAAAGGCGTTGTCGTCGATACACCCGTTTCTCTCGTTGATCTATATCCCACGTTTATGGATATGGCGCGCATTCGCTATGAAGATTATGCGGATAATGCAGCATATCCCGATACGCTGGACGGCGAATCTCTATTTCCGCAACTCGTCGAGGGGACGGCGCGCAAACGCGATTGGGCGATGTGCGAATACCACGGCGATCGCTGTGCCACTGGCACGTTTATGTTGCGTCAGGGCGACTGGAAATACGTCAAGCACACGGGGTTTGAATCCGAGCTATTCAATCTCATGGACGACCCAGATGAAACGACGGATCTCGTCCATGACAAACCGGAAATCACCCGCGAATTGGATCGGGTGCTGACCAGCAATTTTGATTGCGAAGGTATTGATGCGCGGGCGAAAGAATACGACCGCAAAAGCTTTGTCGCATGGCGCGAGCAGGCGCACAAAGAAGGCATCTACGAGGATACGATGGCTCGCGTCTATAGCGGTCATGACCGCATTTGTATTGAGGATATTGCGCCGTGGACAGACGAGGATGAACAGCGAATTGAAGCGTGGCTGGATGGTAGTAGTTAATTTTTTTTACTTAACAAACATGCCTATTGCACTTCTCATTGTCGATCACGGTTCCAGGCGCGAAGAAGCCAACCAGATGCTTTACGGCGTTGCCGATATTTTGCGTCAAGAACGCCCCGAGATCATTGTCCACGTCGCGCACATGGAACTGGCCGAACCCACTATCAGCCAAGGCATTGATGCATGTGTGCGCGAGGGAGCGAGTGAGATCGTTGTTCATCCCTACATGCTGTCTCCCGGACGCCATGCCACGGAGGATATTCCGCGTATGGCAACAGAAGCGGGGGCTGCATATCCAGATGTACATATCCGCGTTACCGAACCTCTTGGCCTGCACGAAAAACTCTGCGAGGTTATTCTCCAACGCGCCGGGTTGTGAAGGAAAGCGATCAGCCATCAGCTTTCAGCTTCCCACCCATCCGCCCCCAGGATAAGATCGTTGACTGCATGTTTTACTGACTGCTGACTGCTGAAAGCTCTCTTATGTCCACAGAAACCGCGCCATCTTTTCGCTCTGCTTCAAGAGGGGATTTGCGCCCTGTTTTTTATATTACCGCTGCACACCTGGCGTTAGATTTTTATATGGTCCTTACGCCGCCATTGTGGGCTTTTTTTCAGAGTCATTACAATCTCACGGTAGCGCAGTTTGCCTATTTGCCCACGGTGATTGTCTTTTGCGGTTCTATCACGCAACCCTTTATGGGCTATTTTAGCGATGGACGCGATCGCATGGCTCTTGTTGCACTTGGGCTATTTGTCACGGGCATTTTTGTCTCTTGTATCGGCTTTGCGCCCACTGCTTATACACTCGCTATTTTTTTGATTTTCGCGTCTTTTGGATCCTCTCTTTTTCATCCTACCGCCGGGGGATTGGTTACTGCTCTAACGCCGCATCGTGCCAATCTGTCTATGGCTATTTTTCTGACGGGGGGAACAACGGGGATGGCGCTCGCTTCGATTACCGGGACGCAAATTGTCGAGCGATACGGCATCCAATATCTGTGGCTTATTGTCATCCCTGTCTTGATTCTCGCGCCATTTATCCTGTGGCAGTCTCGAAAAGTTCCCGTGCGTGAACGCCGCGTAACTGCGGGTAAAATCGATTTCTCCATTTTAAAAAAAGCCCGCTCTCTGTGGACGCTTTTTGCGATTAGTGTGTTGCGCTCTATTATTCACACGGGATTTGTCAGTTTTACAGCTATTCTGGGAGCGTCTCGCGGCTGGGCTACCAGCGAAATTGGTTGGGTTTTTTCCGGCTATTTGCTTTCCAGTACGCTGGGGCGCATCACAGGTGGTTATCTGGCAGATCGCATGTCTCAGCGCAAGCTTCTGGCTTTTTCGTGTGCTTCGTCCGCAATTTTTCACGCTGGTTTTTGTCTGACAGACGGATATGTGTCGCTTATTTCGTTTTTTGTGGCGGGGTATTTGTTCGATCTCGGTATTACGACGAATATATCTCTGGCACAGCGTGCCTTGCCGCACAATACGAGTACGGCGACGGGATTGGTGATGGGATTTTCCTGGGGCATGGCGGGCCTTGCTATGATCGGCGTGGGGAGCCTTGCAGAGTGGACCTCTACTGCGACTGCGCTTGTGGTTGTATCCATGGTGCTTATCCCGGCAACACTTCTGGTGGCGCTACTGCCTTCTGAGTATGGTGAGGTGAGAAGCAAGAAAAAATAAAAGGTGAGGGTGGGATGGCTCACACGAAGACACAGAGACACAGAGAAAAGCGGGGACTGAGGTGGTGTTACGCGCTTGCTGTAGTTATTAGTGGTTGTTTTTTACAGATAGCGCACGCGCAGCCCACATATTCTCCCGGGCAAATTCTCGTCAAATTTCGCAACGCAAAGCCAGCAATTGCACAATTCCGCGATCTATCAGAGCTCCATGGCGTGACGGCGATTGAACCACTTTTTACGCCGCGAAGTGCTAAGGCAGTTTATCCCCATCCTTTGACGCGTGTGTACCGCGTTCATTTATCGGGCGATCCGGTCGCAGCCGCAGCCGATTACGCATTGCGTCCCGATGTTGTTTACGCACAGCCCAATTATTTGTTTACGCACCACCAGGTGCCCGATGACCCTCACTACGGCGATCAACGCAGCCTTCAGACCATCGATTGGGAGCTATTGCAACAAAATCTCGGTCCCGTTCGAGAACAGATCATTGTCGCGATCATTGATTCTGGCGTCGATTACAACCACGAAGACTTGCGCGATAATATCTGGCACAACGCAGCAGAAGTAAACGGCATGTCTGGCGTTGATGACGATGGGAATGGGTATATCGACGATATAAGGGGGTGGGATTTTACCCATGCGCCCGGGTTGCCGGGAATGGGCGATTATCTCAGGCGCGACAACGATCCACAGGATGAATCGTCGCACGGTACGCGCGTTGCTGGTATTGTTGCAGCTGCGGTGAATAACAATCGAGGTATTGTCGGTGTTGCACCCAATGCACAGATTATGGCATTGCGAGCGGGGTTGAGACGGCTTGGAGGTATTGGTTTTCTCGAAGAAGACGATATTGCTGCGGCTATTCTCTATGCCGCGGAAAATGGCGCGCATGTTGTCAATATGAGTTTGGGTGGACCCGAGCGCACTTTTATTTTGGGCGATGTAATCCAATATGCACACGCTCAAGGCGTTGTGCTCGTCGCCTCTGCGGGCAACTCGGGAGATGAGTTGGGATATCCCGCGGGCAATCACTATACGATTGCCGTAGGTGCGGTAAATCACGCCGATCGCCTGGCGGGCTTTAGCAGCACGGGCGCGTCGCTCGATCTGGTTGCGCCGGGGGTCAGTATTCTCAGCACACGTCTCGATAATCGCTATGCGTCTGGTTCTGGCACTTCTTTTTCTGCGCCTCACATATCCGGTTTGGCCGCGCTGATTCTCTCGCGGCGTCCCGATCTTTCGCCTCACTCTGTGCGCAATTTACTCATCGCATCTGCGATTGATCTGGGTCCGTCGGGGCACGACAATGACTACGGCGCAGGGCGCGTGAGTGGCGCGCAACTCGCAGACCGCCTGAGTACTTTCGATTCGCTGACGGTTGCGATTCGATCTCCCGCCAATGACGAGGGAGAAGATACTGCGTTTGATATTCGCGCTTCTGTTTCGGGCGCGCAGGTCACGGGTTATCGACTGTCTTATGGCAGCGGGTACAATCCACAAACATGGACACGTCTCGCCGAGGGGGCGCCCTCTCTGGACATTCGTCAGACGTGGGATGTTTCTGCTTTTGCAGATTCTGACGTGGTTTTGAGACTCGAGGCAGATTTGTCGGATGGTGTGGTCGTAGAGGACCGCGTTCGCGTTGCCATTGAAAAAATAGCACCCGCTATCACCGCGCTTGCCTGTGGCGATGTATTGGAGGACGACCGCCGCGTTTTTGAATGTCGCTGGCGAACCGATCAGCGCGCACACGGGGGTATTGCTTATCGCTATGGCACGAATTTTGATACTCTGTACACCGGTCTGGTGCAAAACAAACACCGCGTTGTTCTGCCCCACACATTGCCATCAGGTGTCGTTACATTTCACGTTTTAGCCGATGGGGAAAATAATATCCGCGCGGTGCATCCGGCGCAGACAATTGATTATGTTCCATTTCGCGTCCCACAAAATGGCTTTGTGGAAAGGGGCACATTGCCCGATGGTTTTTTGCCCGACCGCGCGTCGGATTTCGACCGCGATGGCAGGCTGGAAATCGCGCTTATGCCCTATGTTGGAGGCGGTTCTTATGGGTCAGTGCATATTTACGAACGCCAGGCGGATGGTACATTTATCGATGAATTTCAAAGCGATGAGCGTTTTTTACCCTGGGCAATTGGCGATATTACAAATGATGGGACCGATGATTTATTGGGCGTGACTTATGAGCGTCTCGTGCTTTTTACAGATAGTTTCTCCAATCCCTATCCCGCGCAGGTGGAATTTGAACAGCGCGGCACATGGGGCGGCGATTTTGCCGATGTGGATGGTGATAGCATTCCCGATATTATCGCTCGCGCAGGCGATCAGCGCGGTATCCGCGTGATTCGCAATCTCGGCAGTGTGATCCGCGAGGAGGTATTTCTTGTTGATCCCTCGGAAGGTGGTGGAGACCCTGGTCCGCGCTTTGTAGTTGCGGACTTTGATCGAGATGAACAGCAGGAAATTCTCGCTGGCGATGGCGATGGCGATCTCTGGATGTACGAATATCGCGCGGGAAAATACGTGCAGACCTGGTACTTGCCGGGCGATGGGGATGCGCGATGGATTGGCGGGGGTATGGATTTGGATGGCGATGGATTGGTCGAGTTTGCAGTTGCTCGTGCGTACACAGATGCGTACGAGGCTTCCAATGGTTTCTGGGAATTGGAGATTTACAGCATGCGTGCGCCCGATACTTATGCGCGTGAATGGACGACGCGAATCCACGGGGTGGCGACCACGGGCAATGGGATTTCAGCAGGGGATGTCGATGGGGATGGCCTTGTCGATCTGATAGTATGTCTGCGCCCCGATCTCTACGCTTTTCGCGCTGAGAAACCCGATCACTATCGCCCGATCTGGCATACGCCAGTGGGTTTGATGCGCCGCGCACTCATTGCGGATCTGGACAAAGATTTTCGCTATGAGGTGCTTTTTAATTTGGATGGCGCAGTGCATATTGTTGAACGCGATGAACCGCCAGTTGAGGTGGGGTCGCCGCAGATTATACGCGCGCGGCCTCTGGGTCCAACTCGCGTTGAAATAGACTGGATGCAAGTGCCCGATGCGTCTTCTTACCAGATTTATCGCGCTGTCGGCGATGGTGTGCTCGATTATTTTGATGAGATCAGCGACCGCACGGTATATATTGATTCTTTGCTGACCGAAGGCCAGACCTATCACTATCAGATTGTCGCCGTGGCCGATTGGGACCTTCGCTCGGGTATTGTATCTCTCACGCCGAATCGTGCGCCAGAGGTCGTGCGCGTTGAAACACTGTCGGAAAACCAGATTCAAATTTTCTTTTCGGAAGAGATGGGATCAGATGCGGCACTGCCGTCGAGTTATCTGCTCGGCGGTGTTGGGCAACCCACATCAGTGATTCTCGACCAGCAAAATACTCGCGCGGTTCTGTCTTTTGCCGTACTGTTTCCCCCTCGATATACGCTGACTATTCTCAATACATCCGATGCGAGCGGTACACCTCTTGGTTTGAAAACTATTTCAGATATTGTTGATCCGAGCCTTCTCGCGCGGGCCGATGTCGATGGCAGTGGCGTTGTCGATTTCGCAGATTTCCTATCTTTTGTCCGTGCATTTCAAACTTCTGATTCCACATTTGATTTTGACGGCGATGGTATCGTCAATTTCCCCGACTTTCTCATCTTTGCCAATCTTTTTGGTCGCAAGGTTGGGGCTGGGGGCTAAGGTTATGAATATTGGTATTCCCAAACGTGCGTTTTTTCAGGTGGCTTTTCCCTGCGTGTTTCGCGCAGATGTCCCGGTAATTGATGGGGTACTCAATGACTGGGAGGCGACTTATCTGGTGCCTGATTTGACCGGGGTTGAGGGAAAAAATCCCTTTGCCGATGTGTATATGGCTTGGCACGATACCGGATTATTTTTCGCAGTTGATGTGAAAAGTGGAGGTGGGCGTGCGCCCGATGTTCGCAGTCCATTGCGCGGTGACGGACTTCAGGTGTGGATTGATACGCGCGATGTGCGTAATGCGCCTCGGGGAAGCCGTTACTGTCATCATTTTTGTTTTTGGCCGGGCAAGGGCAAGGGGCGAGCCGGGGGAAGGCAGTTTCGTCTGCGACGGGCGAGAGCACATCCGAGATTGTGCGATCCCGAGCGTCTAAAGGCGGCTTCAAAGGTGCTCAAAACGGGGTATCGTCTGGAAGCTCATATTCCCGCTACTGCAATGACCGGGTTTGATCCCGATGAGAATAATCGGATCGGTTTTACTTATTTGCTGCGCGACAAAAATCTGGGACGACAAGTTTGGACAGCAGAAGAGATTTTGCCCGTGTCTTATGATCCGAGTTTGTGGGGTACAGCGGAATTGGTGAGGTGAGAGCTAAAAGACGAGGAGGGAGTTTGTATTTCGTCAAATAGTTTTGTATATTGGAAACATTGAACGTTGGTATCAATCGGATATAGTTTATATTCGAGGTTGGTATATGGCACAAGATAGCGAACTTTCTCAAGATCTCACCGCTCGTGTGGAGCGTTTGGAGTCGCTGTTGGCAATTAGTCGGTTGATGAATGCGACGTCAAACCAGGGGCGGTTAATCAGTGGTATTGCACATGAAATCTCCACGTATTTAGAGGCGGAACAGTGTTCAATTTTTTTTCACAACCGCCTGACGGATGAGCTATATACGCATGTTGGTGCGGGCGTCGAAAAAGACACGCAGGTGCGAATCCCGAGCAATAGGGGTATCGCAGGGCATGTGTTTAATAGCGGCGATGTGAGAAATGTTTTAGATACCTCTAAAGACCCCTTGTTTTCCAATGAGCTTGGGTATGAAACGCATACTATGCTGGCTTTTCCGCTGCACAACAGACGCGGGGAGGTGATAGGTGTGCTGGAACTCCTGAACAAGAAAGACGATCCGGGGTATTTTACAAAAGATGATGAGGATTTCCTGCACGAGGTGGCCGCGCAAATCGGTGGGTTGGTCGATATGATGTTGCGGCGCGAGGAGATGGCCCACCGCAATGAGTTGCTCGAAGCACAGATGGAGCGCTTGTCGGGATTTGAGCATCTGGTGGAAGACCGCACGGTTATCAATACCGTGTTTAAGTACAATCGCAAGATACACTATTGGGCCGGGCTCGTCGGCATGATTTTGTTGGCGGTGATGTCTATTACCTCTCTGGTGATGGTGCGATCTGCTGATTTCCGGAAAATCATGCTGGAGTTGCATTCGGGGGTTATTTTTGCGGGTGCTAGCAACGCGTATATTTATACCGATATCGTTGCCTATGTTACGTTGACGATTTGTCTTTCTGGTTTTCTGATGTATGCCTATCCACCATTGAATCGCTGGATGAGGGCCAAAAAGGATCGGCTTTCGCGGTTTATGATTCAGGCGGGGGTGCGTCAGCACAATCAAAATCGCCGGGTTCAGGAGGGCTTGAGAAAAGTTTTGGGAGGCCGAGATAACCCCTCTGGAAAAACTTGATTTTATGTTCGGAAAAGTTTATTATCATATTCGCACTGTAAAACGAGAATGAAATGAGGAGGAATCAATGCGTTATTTGAGGTTTATGGCTCTGGGTTCGGTAATTCTGGGTGTTGTGATGGCTGGTATCGCTGGCTGTGGTGGAGGTAACGAACAGTCGGACAATAATCTGCCAGTAAGACGTGCGAAGATGCGCGATATTAAGCTGAGTACAGACCGGATTATGGTCGCGTTGAAAAACGAGACGGTTGAGGGGGTTGCCGACGATGCCGAGAAGATTCAGGATGCGTTGAAAGCGGTGATCGATCTCTATCCGCCAGAACACGAGGAGAAGTACACGATTTACAACCAGGCATCTCAAACACTGGCTTTGGGGATTGCATCGGCTGCCAAGGCGGGAAATGTCAAAGAGGCGAATAAGAAGTTCCGCGCCATGGTACCTTATTGCGGTAAATGTCACGAAGATTGTGCCTTTTTATTGGCTCCCGCATTTCCCGAGTATGAAGACGTAAGTGAATAAAAATCAAGAATAAAAAAAGCGTCAGCTCATTAAGCTGGCGCTTTTTTTTTGGCTTTTGTGATCAGAACCGCCAGATTTTCAGGGCGGTTTTTCCGAATATCCATTCTCTGTCTTCTGAACTGAGATCAGATAGATAATCCATCGGGACTTTGAGGCTGTTATCATAGCCTTCGCGTCTGCTTACTGGAGGATAGTCGCTTCCCCACATGACCCTTTGGGGACCGAAGGCTTCTATGGCCATGTCGGCGAGTGGGGGAATGGGATCAAAGGGCAAGGGGACAGGACAGATTTCGCCGAATCCGGGGAGTTTGATGGACAGATTGGGGTATTCGGCGAGTTCGAGGATTTTTTTGAAGGTATCATAAGGAGGTTGCTGGCCCTCGCCGATGCCCGCGAGGTGTTCGATCACAATGGACAGAGTTGGAAATTCTCTGATTACTTCTGCAAATTCATCGCTTAGAAGGCTCTGGGGACTGCTCGGCGCACTGACAACGAGGTCGAGTTCGGCTGCTGTACGCCACTGCACGAGGGGGGCAGCGCAATCGGCGCGACTATTTGCCGGAAGGCGAATGCCCACGATGCCCTGTTCTGTCCATTGTCGCATGGCTGTGCCATCGTCTGTGGGGGGAACGATCATGGCCGCTTGAAATTTTCCCGGATGTGCCGCCATGCTATTGATCATGTACTGGTTATCCGAGTTCCCCGCGTATTGGATAAAGATGGCACGATCAACGCCGGATGTGTTCATGTGGTAGAGTAGAGATTCCACGGGTTCGTATTTGTGAAGTCCAATGTGGCAGTGTGTATCGACAATGGTCATTGTGTTTGCTCCGAAGGGGTGGGATCAAAACAATGCGCCCTGTTCGGGCGATTGCGCGGGTTTCAGGCAGTCGGGAGTGTCATTCCTCGGATTATTGACAAGGGTGGAAACGGGATGTGCGCTCATCTCCTGGGCGGAATAGGGAATGAGGAGTTCCTGGAGGTCCGTTCTTTCTTCTGGATCGAGCCAGAGGTCATACACATCATCCGGTAGAATGACGGGCATGCGGTTGTGAATTGGAGCCATCAGGTCGTTGGGTTCGGTTGTGATAATCGTACAGGATTGGATGCGTTGTCCTTCGGGCGAATGCCACGATTCCCAGAGGCCAGCAAAGGCAAAGGGGATACCGGATTTGAGCGCGATGTACATAGGGGTTTTGGTTCTGCCGTCGGGATTGCGTTGCCATTCGTAAAATCCCGTTGTGGGAATCAGACACCTCCGTCTTTTGAAGGCCGTGCGAAATGAGGGTTTTTCCGCAAGGGTTTCTCCCCGAGCATTGATGAGTCGGTTGCCAATTTTGTGATCTTTTGCCCACGATGGAATAAGTCCCCATTTGAAGGTGTCTGCCCGCGGCTCGGCAGTGTTGGCAATCGCCGTGATGTCCTGGCCCGGTGCGATATTGTATCGCAAGGGTATCTCGTTGGGAAAAACAATCTGTGGAAATGCAAGCTGGTTTTCATCGTTTTGGGCAGCATAAACAAATCGACCGCACATGGTGTGATTCCTCGTTCATAGTTTGTAGATTATCTCTTTAACTATGTATAGCCTGTTCTCATCAAATGTCAAGGTCTTTCCCTTAATAATTTTTGCTTGCTCGTGGACGGGTGTCTCATTACATTGGGCGGCGTTTTGATAGATTGATTTTACATTTTTGATTGGAGGGATATTATGGCAGCAGAGCTGGGTTTTGGCGTTGTTGGACTGGGTATGGGCACGAATCACTGTCGGTCTGTCACACGGGCCGAAGGTGCGAAGTTGGTGGCCGTATGCGATTTAGATGAGGAGCGTTTGGGACCGACGGCTGAGGAATACGGGTGCAAAGCTTATACGAGTTATGAAGAGATGCTTCAGGATGATGAGGTCCAGGTCGTCAATATTTGCGTTGAGTCTGGAAAGCACGCCGAGTTGGGTATTCAGGCTGCAGATGCGGGTAAGCACATGATCGTTGAGAAGCCCGCAGATATTACGCCTGAGCGCGTTGACCAATTAATTGGTGCGGTGAAGGATGCCGGGGTAAAGGTCGGATGTATTTTTCAAGCGCGTTTGGAACCTCTAAACAGGCGGATTAAAGATGCGGTTGATAGCGGCAAGCTGGGTAAGTTGATCGGCGTTCACGGCCATTTGCCCTGGTATCGCGCGGATAGCTATTATCAGGGCGCACATGGATCGTGGAAGGGAACGTGGGATCTCGATGGGGGAGGCTCGCTGATGAATCAGGGCGTTCACACTGTCGATTTGATTCAGTGGCTTGCAGGCGGCGTCGAGTCTGTGATGGGTATGTTTGGCGTTTTTGGGCACGATATCGAAGCAGAAGATCAGACTGTGGCGTTGTTCAAGTTTAAGAATGGCGCGATTGGCACGGTTTATACAACGACCTGCTGCTATCCAGGGCTTCCGCAACTGGTGACTATTTACGGCGAGAATGGGTCGATTATGAAAGATGCTTCGAAGCTGATTTCCTGGAAAATTCAGGGTGAGAACGAGGCAGCAGAAGAAGCGGAGATGCTGGGTTTTTACGGCGACCAGGAAGACAAACAGAAGAATATTTCAGCAGATCCGCTGGCTGTCAGTTCCGATGGGCACACGTTGATCATCGAAGACCTCGTCGGGGCGATCAATGAAGACCGCGAGCCTATGATTGGTCTTGAAAGTGCGCGCCATGCTGTGGAAATTATCACTGCGGTGTTTGAATCTGGACGCACGGGGCGGGAAGTTAAGGTGGGGTAGGGGAAGTGTGAAGTGTGAAAGAAAAAAAGCCAGATATTTTGTCTGGCTTTTTTATTTCACAGATTGTAGCCGGGAAATATCTCGCCCATCGCCGCTTTGTCCGTGCCCACGAATAGCCGATCTCCAGTGTGTATTAGTGGACGACGTATCAACCGGGGCTGTTCAGCCATGAGGCGAATCAGTTCGTCCGCTGACACTTCTTCCCGGTCGAGTTTCAATGTTCGCGCCGAAGGACTCCGCCACGAGAATATGTCGGTTGGCGGAGTGTCGCCGAGCAATTCTCGAAGCTCTTTCTCAGAGAACTCATCTTTGAAGAAATCCCTTTCCTCAAAATTCACGTCTTCCCGTGAAAGCCACGCTTTCACCTTGCGGCAGGTGCTTCATCTGTTCCAGGTGTAAAAGCTGATTTTAGACATTGATATCTCCTGTATGTTCCATTATTTACATCGAGACGCCCAGAAGTCCTCGGGTGAATTGGAAGTCTGTGTTACCTGTGGGGGGCGTTTTAGGCGTGTATTGACGAGAGGCGATGGAGATGATCTGGCGCAAGAGAGCGTCGGCGTTGTGTTTGGGTTCGGTGTAGAAGATGAGGTCAAAGTCATCGCCGTAGGAGTTAGTGACGCGCTCTTCAGCCGTTGTTTGAAGCATGGGGGTCAGGGGATGCCCCTGCAAGGGGTGATCGCCCGAGTAGGCGACGATGAGGTGGACGCCCGTGCCGCCCAATCCCGTGAGGGTTTCGACCCAGTGGTCGGTCTGGCTGTCCATGATGTGATAGCCCGGTTGGGTGGGATTTTGCCCGTGTGCAAGAGTGGATACAGGTGGCGTGTCGCCCAGAACTTCGGATAGATATATAGGATGAGACAGAAAACTTGCATTGTCGGGTACAATGAGCGTGGCACCTGTGCCGATCAAGGATTGGGATAGAATGGCGAGTGATTGCGCGGCTATATCGGAAATAGAACCAGAAGCGTGAAGACCGATTTGAAGTGCGGACAGGCTGGCGGGAGTGATTTTAGGGGGAGGCGTCTGCGAGAACTGGTCGAGAAAATAGGCTTCGACCTTGTCGAGAACGGCCTCGATACCGCCGTCGAGTTGTACACTTGCCCATCCAAACGCATCGGGGCTGATTCCTCTGTCGTCCAGTGCGTGTCGAATATAGTCGTTGTGGGTCTTTTCACAGCCGTGTTCCAATAACAGGCAGGTGTGTACGAGGGGGTGAGTAAGGTAGCCGAGCATAGTGCGCGTGTAGAGGCGTTCGGTGGCTTCTCCCGATACGCCGCATCCTTCGGTGTGAGGGAGGGCGACAAAGCGCGAGATGCCCTTATCGTGGCCCAGACCCTTTTCTGTGAGACGTTTTGCCGCCATCAGCGCAATTTGTCCAGAACACAGGCTGGTGGGTAGAATCAGGCCCAGGCGGTCGGTTGTAAATCCATCTCGGGTGCGAATGGCTTCAAAGCTGTGTTCGTCGGCGTCCAATACCTGAATAGCGAGTGGCACGCCCCGGGGTTCGGGGCGGTTCTTGAGGTCGGGCAGGTGATCTGTTGAGGTCTGTCGCCATGTGCGCCATATCGAGACTTGTGCGTGTGCGGCTTTTTCGCCTTTGCTGCGTTCTCCCGAGGCGATTTTGCAGGTCAGGTCAAACATATCGCTGCCGAGGTCGTCCATGGAGGTACCGTCCAGATATGCACCCGCGTTGACATCCATATCTTTACTGAGTAGATGATAGCGTTCGGATGTGGTGACGATCTTGATGGTGGGTACAAAGGGGAAGTTTGTGATTGAGCCATTGCCCGTGATAAAGAAGATCATGTTACATCCGGAAGCTACTTGTCCGGCAATACTTTCGAGATCATTGCCAGGGCTGTCCATGAAATAGTACCCTGGGTCGGTCATCGGTGCCGCGTAATCAATGACAGAATCGAGACGGACATCCGGGTGACGCTTCATGGCCGCGCCAATTGATTTGAGGACGATGTTGTAGAGGCCGCGAAATTTGTTGCCACCAGAAGGGTTACCTTCTGCCGTTGTTCCGTGCCAGGCCGCGAGGGTTTTATAGGCTTCCACTTTGTCGAGAAAGCGTTGGGCGACATCGTAAGATGAGACATTTTGGAGGACATAGGACTCTGCACCGATGAGTTCGTCGGTTTCTGCGAGGTTGGCCGAGCCGCCGTGGCGAATGATTTCTCTTGCCACCCACGAAGCTAATGGATTGCCAGAGATGCCCGAGAATGCGTCTGAGCCACCGCATTGCAGTGCGATTTTGATGTGCGATAGGGGTTCGGGTGCGCGGACCATTGTCTGGACTTGCGGCAGCCATTTGGCAATGATGTTTTCGCCTTGTTTTAGCGCGTTTTCAAAGCTGCCTTCAAGCGTGAGAAAGTGGTGCAGGACATGGTCGATAGGATAGTTATTTTGCGCGAGAAATTCCCGTAGGTGCTGATTGGTGATGGCTTCGTGACCATAGTCGATCGCGAGTACCGCACCGACGTTTGGATGTACTGCAAATCCGGCGAGTGTACGCAATAAGAGGTCTTTGTTATTGGGGATTTCAGTGCCGCCGCCTTCGGTGTGGGCTACTGCAACAATGCCATCGATGTTGTGATAATCTCGTATGCGGTCTTGTAACCTCGCTTCGAGCTGTTTGGCATAACTCGCTGTACGAGAGGATGTTCCCAGTATAACAATATTATTTCGCGTGCCTACGCCTCGACCTCCCGGTCTTTTGTAACCCTGAAAAGTACCGCACTGATCATAGTGCTTGACTTGCTCGCCTGCCTCAAAAGTGGTGATCTGGTATGGAACAATGCGATCTTCAAAGTTGGGCATGTCTGGCAGTTCAAAGTCGAGATCGCGGAGTTTAAGGGCGCCAAGGATTTCCGGGTTGCAGGCATAATCTCCGGGATAGATATGGCGCGTTGCAATGCCAAAGGGCAAGCCCCACGAGAGGAGGGGGTCGCCGGGCGCGATGGGTTGGATGGCAAAGCGATGGCCTTCGAGGATGGTGTGCCGAAGCGCGAAGGTGCGATCTGAATGGATAATCTGCGTGCCTCCGTCCAGTTTTCGGGTTGCAATGCCGACGTTGTCTCCTGGAAGAGGGAGACGACCGATTTCAGAAAACTTATAGAAATGCGTCATGTGTTGTGTCCTTTGATAAGTCGGTTTAGGGATAAGAGGTATAAGGATAAAAAAAAGAGATGTCAAGGGAGAAGGATGAAGTGTGAGGGGAGAAATGGTGGACAATTGGCCGACTCTCAGGCCAGTTCACGCGGGTGTCTTGTCTCACATCTCGCGTATTGCGTCTCACCCAAAAAATACCTTGACAGAGCGAGTGCGTTTGGTTTATGTTTCTATCAGTTGTTTTATTAGCAAAACATTGGTTAAATGGCTAAACGCACGAGGGGGCATTATGATGGCATCGGATGTATGGAAAGAATACGAGAGCAACGAGATTTCCCACAGTGTTGCCCATCATCTAACTGCCATTCACGAGTTGATGGGCGATCTGGGCTATGCGCGGGTTTCGGATGTGGCGCGTGCGCTGGAGATTACCCGGGGTAGTGCTTCGCTGACGCTCAAAGCCCTCAAGGCGCGCGGGCTGGTTGTGGAAGATCACAATAAATTTTTGAAATTATCCGAAGATGGCCGCCGCATTGTCGATTCTATTTTAGCCAAACGCGCTGTTGTTCGCAAATTTCTCAATGAGGTGCTCAAGCTCGACGAGCATCAAGCCGAAGTAGATGCGTGCAAGGTCGAGCATCTTTTAAGCGCGCAAACTGGTGGGCAATTGCTGCATTTTGTGCGCTTCTTGCTCTCCGATGATCCCACTGCGCGACAATTTCTCTCTGAATTCTGGTCCAGGTTGGATCAGGATGAAGAGTGGCAGTGGCCCGTTCAGGATGTTGATCAATTATTCAATTTGGAGTCTCAATAATGGCTTATGCAACGGATGCTGCAACCCCACTTTCAATATGGGGCCGGGGTGATGAAGGTACTATTGAAGGCATTTCAGGAGCCAATCAACTGGCGGCCCGACTGCGTGAGGTGGGTGCTATACCAGGTGTCCCGGTGCGCGTGTTGCGCGTTGGGCGCACTGTGGTCATTCAGGTGGGTAGCAGCAGATTTTGCTTGCGAAAAACCGATGCTGCATGCATCAAAGGAATGAAAGCGGCCTGATTTATTATGGCAATGAATATAGCGAATCGAGAGCGACCTTATGTGGGTCGTGCCACGGTCGCTGTGGTTGGCAATCCCAATACGGGTAAGACAACGCTTTTTAATGCTCTGACGGGGCTTTCGCAGCGCGTGGGAAATTTTCCCGGCGTTACGGTTGAGCGCAAGGTCGGACAATTGACATTGCCCAACGCGGGTGCGGTTGACCTGCTGGATTTGCCCGGTACATACAGCCTTTCAGCCAAGTCTCCAGATGAGCTTATTGCTGTTGAAGCACTGATGGGGTTGTTGGAGAGCGAGAGTACCATTCAAGCTGTGCTCGTGGTTCTCGACGCCAGCAATTTGAGGCGCAGTTTATACGTCGTATCTCAACTTCTCGAAATTGATTTGCCCCTGGTTGTTGCCCTCAATATGTTAGATGTGGCCAAAGCCAGGGGCATTGTTATTGATGCACCTGCTCTGAGCGAGCGTTTGGGCGTTCCTGTTATTCCCATACAGGCCAATAAACGCGTGGGACTTGATGAATTGAAAGAAGCCCTTTCTCGGGTTGTTGAAAAGGGCAGGGTTCCCTCGCGCAGCCCGATATCCCCGCAATCCTGGTGGGTAGAAGCCGATCAGTTGGCGCGAAAATACGAAGGTGTATCTACGGGGCTGGCGTTGCGTGTGTTGGTTGATAATCAGAACGCCTTTACATCCCATGTCGTGGAACGCTTTGGTGATGACTTTGCCGCCGACCTTCACGCGTTGCGAGCACAGATTAATGCGGATGATGCACTGGCGAATCGAGAGATCGAATGGCGCTATAGATGGATCGACGAAGTCCTCGATGATGTGTTGCGCGATCCCGAACCACTTCGCGTGACCCGTTCTGATCAACTGGATCGGATTTTGACCCATCCGCTATGGGGTAGCCTGAGTTTTGCTGTGATTATGGCCTTTGTATTTCAATCGATTTTTTCGTGGGCCGTGCCTTTAATGGATGGTATTGACGCGTTGTTTGGGACGGTCGGAGGATGGGCTTCGGGCTATCTGCCTGAAGGAGCGCTGCAAAGTATGGTGGTGGATGGGGTGATTGCCGGAGTGGGAGGCGTGGTCATTTTTTTGCCCCAGATTTGTATTCTGTTCCTCTTTATTGCCATACTGGAAGATTGTGGATATATGGCCCGCGCGGCGCTGTTGATGGATCGCCTGTTAACGCCGTGTGGTTTGTCGGGGAAGTCTTTTATTCCCCTGTTGTCGAGTTTTGCCTGTGCGATTCCGGGTGTGATGGCTACGCGGACTATCAATGACCCCAAAGATCGCATTGCCACGATGCTGGTTGCGCCGTTGATGAGTTGCTCTGCGCGTTTGCCGGTGTACGCGATTTTTATTGGGGCTTTTATTCCCGCCCGAGATGTTTGGGGGGGGATTGGGTTGCAGGGGCTTACGCTTTTCGCGCTGTACTGCGTTGGTATTGTTGTGGCTATTCCCATTGCGTGGATTTTAAAAAAGACGCTGTTGAGAGGGCAGCCCACGCCTTTTTTGCTCGAGTTGCCGTCTTACAAAATACCAGATGTGGGCACTGTTGGGATGCGTATTTATCAAAGTGCGAGGCATTTTCTCGAAAGAGCTGGCACATTGATTCTCGCCGCGACGATTGTGATGTGGGCACTGGCGTATTTCCCGAGGTCTGAAACAATTGCCGAACATTACGAGGCTGAGCGCGAGCGATTAGTTGGGGCATCGGAGGAGGTTTTGGATGATTTGCGCGCGAAAGAGGCCGGCGAGATGCTCCAGCAGAGTTTTCTGGGGCGGATGGGACATGCTGTTGAACCCGTCGTAGAGCCATTGGGATGGGATTGGCGGATTGGGATGGCGGCACTGGCATCTTTCCCTGCGAGGGAAGTAATTGTCGCTGTTCTGGGGACTATTTATAGTCTGGGAGAGGTAGATGAGGAATCGGCGTCGCTTAGAGACGCGCTTCGGTCTGCGACCTGGTCTGATGGACGAAAGGTGTTTAATATCCCGGTCGCACTGTCTATTATGGTATTTTTTGCACTGTGCGCGCAGTGCGTTTCCACCCTTGCGGTTATTCAACGCGAAACGGGGGCCTGGCGGTGGCCCGTGCTGACTTTTGTTTATATGACGGTGCTCGCCTATATCGGCGCATTTGTGACTTATCGCCTCGGAATGGCGCTCGGATGGGGGTAATGGTATGACCGACTGGCAAAATTGGATCGCGGTTGCAGTGGCACTCTGGTGTGCCTATCGCGTTATTGGTGAGGTCGTAAGGCCGTTTTTGACTTCGTCTTGTTCCGGCTGTGGCGGGGAAGCAAAGCGCGAGGGTTTGATAGAGATTGAATAATTAGGGAAATACGGAAGTTTCGTTTTGTATAAAAAACCCTTCAATCTATGGATTGAGGGTTTTTTCTTTTCTTGACCATATCCCCTGATTTTTATATTTTTAGCTCTGACTAAATTTTATTTTAGCAGCAATATAAGAATTGTTGTAGGCATATATAATGGAGGGTATATGTATAGATTTTTCATTATGGCTGGTGTTTTATTGCTGTGCGCGTGTGGCGGAGGCGAAACGCCGCCGGTTGAACAGGATAAAAAGCTGGTGGTGTGTACGACCGGAATGGTCGGCGATCTGGTGCGCCATGTTGCAGGGGATCGCGCTGAGGTGATTTCCCTGATGGGGCCTGGAATTGACCCGCATTATTACAAGGCGACGCAGGGCGATTTGCAGAAACTGTCTCGAGCGGATGTGATATTTTACAATGGTCTCTTTCTGGAAGGCAAGCTGGAAGGTATTTTTGAAAAGATGGCGCGCAGCAAGACGGTGATTCCAGTATCGCGGGATATTTCCAAAGAGAGGCTGCGGAAACCGGTTGCTGGAAAAGGGGAGCACGATCCACATATCTGGTTTGACGTCAGCATGTGGGCAGAGACCCTGTCCGTAGTTGTCCAGACGCTGAGCGGGCGTGACGCCGATGGTGCAGGTGTGTTTCGCGCCAATGCCGAGGCGTATCGCAAGCAATTGCTCGATCTCGACGCCTGGGCAAAAGCGCAGATTGGGCGCATTCCCAGCGACCAGCGCGTGTTGATTACAGCACACGACGCCTTTGGATATTTTGGTCTTGCTTACGGCATTGAAGTGCGCGGGCTTCAGGGAATTTCGACTGTGGCCGAATACGGCGTCAACGATGTGTCGCTGCTGGTAGATTTTATCGTCAAACGGCGGGTAAAAGCCATTTTTGTGGAAAGCAGTGTGCCCGAGCGTTCGATCAATGCCGTGCGCGAAGGGTGCAAGGCGCAGGGATGGAATGTTGCAATTGGTGGAACTCTGTATTCCGACGCGATGGGACCTGCGGGCAGTGGGGCCGATACGTACATCGGCATGGTAAGGTCAAATGTGAACACAATTGTCGAGGTATTAAAATAATGTTACACGCAGTTGATGAATCGGTGACGCCCATTCATATTCACGATATGACGGTGGCGTATCACAAGAAACCCGTTCTTTGGGATGTGGATCTCGCGGTGCCAGAAGGCAAACTCGTGGGGGTTGTGGGTCCAAATGGCGCGGGCAAGAGCACGATGATCAAAGCCATTATGGATCTCGTGCCCAAGGCTTCGGGGTGGGTCCGCATCTACGGCAAGCCCTATTCGCGCATGCGTCAGGCCATTGGCTATGTGCCACAACGCGAGTCAGTGGATTGGGATTTTCCCATCAATGCCTTAGATGTGGTGCTGATGGGGCGTTATGGCCACGTTGGTTGGGTGAGGCGTCCGGATAAAATTGACAGAGAACTGGCTGAGGAAGCACTTGAAAAGGTCGGTATGACCGATTTTGGGCATCGGCAGATCAATCAGCTTTCGGGGGGCCAACAACAGCGGGTTTTCTTGGCACGCGCTCTGGCTCAAGATGCACAAATTTATTTGATGGACGAACCCTTTGCCGGCGTGGATGCGGCGACCGAACGCGCCATTATAGACATTTTGATGGATTTGAGGGCGCGAAAAAAGACCATGCTGGTTGTACATCACGATTTGCACACGGTGCATCAGTATTTTGACTGGCTGGTTTTGATCAATATGCGGATCGTTGCCGCGGGAGAGACGGAAGGTGTGTTCACAGAAGATAATTTGAACAAAACTTACGGCGGACGGTTGACGGTGCTTTCCGAAGCCGCACAGGCTGTTGCCCATCACCAGCGGGGTTTATGAAGTGATTTGGGACGCGACATTTCAACTGGTTTTGCTCGGTTCGCTATTGATCGGGGCAACATCGGGCACACTGGGTGCATTTGCCGTATTGCGCCGGCGCAGCCTGTTGGGCGATGCGCTGGCACATGCAGCACTTCCGGGCGTTGCGCTGGCATTTCTGTGGTCACAGAGCAAAGCATTGCCCATTCTGCTTTTGGGAGCGACAATTTCCGGTGTGGTGGGGGTGCTTATTATCGAAGCCATTGTCTATTACACGCGCATCAAAGCAGATGCTGCGCTGGGCATTGTGCTTTCGGTCTTTTTTGGTGGGGGTATTGTGTTGCTCACGCATATTCAGCAAAGCGAGGTGGGCAATCAAAGTGGTCTGGATAAGTTTCTTTTTGGGCAGGCAGCTTCCATCGTGCGCGCTGATCTGTATGTGATGTGCATTGTGTCTGCGCTGGTTATGGTTGCGGTTTTTCTTTTTTTCAAGGAGTTTAAGGGACTCATTTTTGATCCGGAGTTTCTATCTTCACTGGGATTTTCCCAGCGTGTGGTCGATCTTTTGCTAATGGGGTTGATCGTGCTTACCGTTATGGTGGGGCTTCAGGCTGTGGGAGTTATTCTCATTGCTGCGATGTTGATTACCCCCGCTGCTGCTGCGCGGTTTTGGACAGATCGGCTGCATGTGATGGTGCTGGTGTCGGGTATTTTGGGTGCGTTATGCGGCGCGCTGGGCGTTGGTCTGAGTGCGCTGGCACCCCGAATCCCAACGGGTCCAGTGATGGTGCTGGTTGCAACGGCTGCATTTCTCGTTTCTGTGCTGATTGCCCCCAGGCGTGGAGTGCTCGCCAGGTGGGCACGGCTCAGGGCAAATGTTTTGCGGGAGAACGGTCAGCATTTTTTGCGGGCATATCTCGCGCTGCAGGTACGGGATAAGCGGGAGGTCGTGTTGGCGGACCTCGCCAATGAGCTTCAGCTGCCGCTTTACCGCGTGCGTCGAATTGCAAAGCGTCTCGGCCGTGATGGATGGGTGAACACGCATAATGGTGCGTGTTCTTTGACGGAACGGGGACACAAAGAGGCGAATTTTGTGGTAAAGTCCCATCAGCTATGGGAATATTATCTGGTTTATCGGTCTATCCTGGAGGTGGATCACGTGGATAGATCCGCCGATGAGGTCGAACACATTTTAACGCCTGAGATTATTGAACAGCTTGAACTGATTCTGGCACAAGAAGGTATAGATGTTGTTGGAGATATCCACAAAACACACAGTGGCTATCGGAGGACCGGCGAAGATGGATGAGTTTTGGGGACCATTTTGGATTGTGCTTGCAGGCGCGCTGGCCGGAGCCTCGTGCGGTTTGTTGGGTGCGTATCTCGTGTTGCGCAAGATGTCGCTTTTGGGCGATGCGCTAAGCCATGCTGTTTTGCCGGGCATTGTTATTGCGTTTCTGCTTTCGGGCAGTCGCGATGTGATTCCGATGTTTATTGGTGCTGCTATATGTGGGGTGATTGCCACTGTGTTGATTGAGACATTTCACCGCAGGTGGCGCGTGCAAGAAGATTCATCGATAGGCATTACTTTTACAGCGCTTTTCGCGCTGGGGGTTGTTTTGATCACGGCATTCGCCGGGCAGGTCGATCTAGATCAGGAATGCGTCCTTTACGGAGAGATCGCGTACACGCCCTGGGATCGCCTGTTCTGGGGAGAATGGGACTTGGGACCGCGTCCAGTCTGGATTCTCGGAACGGTCTTTGCGCTTAATATCGCGCTTGTTCTGGTGTTCTACAAAGAGCTTTTGATCGCGTCTTTCGATGCCGAGATGGCGCTTTCTGTGGGCGTGAGTGCCACGCTGGTACATTATATGCTGATGGGAGCTGTTTCTGTCACAACAGTAGCCGCATTTGAGTCCGTAGGGGCTATCCTCGTTGTGGCAATGCTGATTGTTCCCGGCGCTTCGGCTTATTTGTGGAGCGATCGGCTAAAAGTCATTTTGATGTTGTCTGCTTTGATGGGCGTTATTTCCGCAATAGCCGGATATTTTCTCGCAGGGGTTTGGAATAGCTCTATTGCCGGGGCTATGGTCGTGGTTATGGGTGTGCTGTTTGCGCTTTCCCTGATTTTTGCACCCCACTATGGGTTGTTGGGGCGATTTGTGCGGCAGGTGCGGCTCTCTCTGAGGGTTGCGCGAGATCACGTCTTGTTGAAGTTGCTTCGCGAGCGAGAATCGCAGCGCGTATCCGCGCTCAGTTGGGGCGATCTGGTCGATACGGCTGCGCGTTGGGTGTCTGGTATTGCGATTCGGTCGTTGATGTGGCAAGGGCTAATAACGCGGGAAAATGGGCATTTTTCACTGGGGGAACAGGGCGTTATACACGCGACCAGATTGCTCCGCAATCACAGACTTTGGGAGTCCTACCTGAACCAACTGGGGCTTCCGCCAGATCATGTACACGCCCCTGCTGACGCGCTGGAACACTTTACAGATGACCATTTGCGGGAAGAAATTCTGGCGGCATTGCCCAATATCGCAATTGATCCACAGGGCAAGCGCATTCCCGATGGATAGGATGTGCTTGCCTGTACGTGAGGTTTATCTTACTTTTTGTGATGGTTATTTGAGGAGATGAATATGATCAGTCAATCGTCACAGGATTATTTGAAAACGATCTACAAGCTGACACACGGGCAGAATCCCGTCGCTTCTGTGACGACTTCTCTCATTGCAGAGCACAGGGCTGTTGCTCCTGCTTCGGTCACCAATATGCTGAAGAAACTCGCCGCGATGAAGTTGGTGGAACACACGCCCTATCAGGGCGTTGTACTTACATCGACGGGAAAACGCATTGCCCTTGAGGTCCTTCGCCACCACCGTTTGCTCGAGCTATATTTGTCAGAGGTGATGGGATTTGATCTGGATAAGGTCGATGAGGAGGCGGATCGATTGGAGCATGTGATTTCTGAGGAGTTTGAAGATAAAATTGATCGAATGCTGGGGTATCCGACAGTCGATCCTCACGGTGCGCCGATTCCGCGTAAAGATGGTTCGATAGAATACGACCACTACCTGTGTTTGGCAGATATTCCCGCAGGAGAAAACGTGCTCGTCAGACAGGTAAGTGATCAAAGCGCGGAGATGTTGCGCTATATGGCGACGATGGGTATTAAACCCAATGTCGAGATCGAGGTGGTGGCGCGCGCGCCTTTTAACGGCCCGCTGGAAATCGTGGTCAATGGCGAGGCGACGTATTCACTCGGGCTTGAAGTGGCTGCACATATTTATGTTTCATCATTGGGGGAAGATGGCTGATATGGGCAGGGTTGTTCTTTTTTTGGTGGTTGTTTTATTGGCGGGCGGATCTGTGCATGCACAAGTTCCGCCCATTTTTGCGCCCGGGACCGAATTGCACGATATTTATTGCCGTGCGTGTGCCCATTTTTTTCCCGAGGTTTTGCCCGCTGATAGCGAGTTTCGGCTGGATAGAGCTATTTGTGGGACATCGGCAATAAGGGGTTTGACCGCGAATTGGGATCGATTGCCTCCCGCAGCCAAGGAGGCATTTGCGTTTCTCCAGCAGCGTCCTGTTCTGAGTCATTCAATTCTGTCTTCGGGGGGGCATTTCAAGATTCACTACAATACTGTGGGGACACACGCTGTTGCTCCAACAGATGCAAATGCCAATGGCGTTCCGGATTATGTCGATGAAGCCGCGCGCGTCTTTGAGTCGGTTTGGGATTTGCAGATCAATCAATTGGGCTATAATCCTCCTCTGTCTGATGGCGATAATGTTTACGACATTTATATCAAAAATCTCGCCGTTCAGCAGGCGTATGGTTTCACATATCCGATTGCATATACGGAATTGACGACGCCGAGTTATATGGAGATTGACAATAATTTTACGGATAATATTTATCCTGTAAATTCACGTGGATTCAACGGGTTGCGCGTGACGGCTGCACACGAGTTTTTTCACGCGATTCAATTTGGGTATTATGCCGATTTTGCCGCTGCATGGTGGCAGGAACTCACGGCGGTATGGATGGAGGATGTGGCCTATCCCGACGTGAATGATTTTTATCAGTACATGAGTTGCCCGAGCAACTTTTCGTGTTTTTACGACGATCCCGAAGCCTCATTGGACAAGTTTTCTGGTAGTCTCCATCCTTTTGGCGCGTCGATTTTTGCCCATCACATCGAGCAGGTTTACGGTGCAGATGCGATCAAGAGTGTTTGGGAGTTGCTCAAAAGACGCGATCCGAGTAGATATAGTTTGTCGCTTATTGATGATGGGATGCCATTGGGCGGATTTGCCCAGGTGATGCCGCGGTTTGCCGCGTGGAATTATTTGACTGATTTGCGCACGCGCCCCGGATATTATGTTGAGGCGCGCGATTTGCCTTCGATAAAGCATACCAATATATTCCTCGGCACAGGTGGTTCTTTTGAAGGGTCTGAGACGGTTGATCATTTGGGAGCGACGTATTTGCGCGTGGCAACTTCAAATATCGCTGGCGGGCTTCGGGGGATGTTTACACTGGATGACCGGGGACAGTGGCAGTTGCTGGTTATGCTGATTTCTCCGTCTGGTATTGAGCTATTGTGCCCGCGTGGGACAACGGTGGTGATTCCAAGAGCCAATCGCTTTGACGAGGTGGTATTTATTGTGATGGAGACATCGCTTTCGGGCGAAAGACGGCGCGTGAATTACACGGTGTCAATAGGGGGAAGTACGGCGACGGATCTCGTATGCGATGTCGATGGTGATGGG
>VXRD01000034.1 GCA_009838845.1 Gemmatimonadota bacterium
GGCATACTCTACCTCGCTCGGGCGGGGGGGCTGGGATTTTTGTTAACGCTACAGGGGTGCTCGGTGTGGGGTCTGGACAGGGTTTGACCGGGGAGATTGCGATCGATGTTCTGAATTTTTCCGGTGGGGGACGAGAGGGGTACGCGCTGTGGTCGCGGCAGGGGGTGGGTTTGTCGAATTTGCGCGTGTCGTATCGCGAACCCTATGTTTTAAATAGTCCGCTTTCCGGTTGGGGTGCTGTGGAGATGGTTGCGCGTACGGGGTATGTGACGCATAAGTTTGGGGGAGGCGCTGATATTTCTGTGGGTGAGGGTGCGCGATTTTTCGGCGGGGTTGCACACAGGCGCGTTTTGCCCGATTCCTCGGGGTTGGGATTCTTCGAGGCTGAGAGGATGTGGTCTATCGAGTCAGGTGTTCGATTTGATCGGCGAGGGCATGCTATGGGCGGTTGGAAAGCGGAGATCAGGGGAGAGGTCGGCGAGGTTTCTGATGGGATCAGGCGGGTGCAGTGGGGTGTTGATGGACAGGTGTTTTTGCCTGTGGGTCGGCAGTCTGTTGTTGCGGGTCGAGCGCGCGCTTTTTGGGTGGGACAAAAGGGGGATGTGCCGCAGGCTGCCGGCATCTGGCTGGGGGGCACACAATCGCTGCGGGGGTACCGGGAAGAGATGTTCTGGGGAACGAATGCGGGGTGGGTTAATGTGGAATGGCGGTGGTTGCTGGGACCGAAAGCGCGGCTTTTTGCTTTTGTCGATGTGGGAAGGATCGCGGGGGCAGGAACGCGTTCATGGCCCGTGTCCTATGGCGTGGGTCTTTTGGCAAATGGACGTATGGGCGCAGTTGGGATAGATTATGGATTGCCTCGGGGCGAGAGTTTGGGACAGGGTATGGTGCATGTGCGGATGGTTAGTGCTTTTTAATTTGTGTGACATTTGCGCGTAGAGTATATTCTGAGGCGCACGAAATTCGTATGCAATTATTCACAGGGAGGACCTTATGTTGAACAGGATTCGCAGTATCATGCTGGTAACACTTGCCGTGGGTCTCATGTGGGGCTGTGGCGGTGAGCGCGGGATGGAGTCTTCCGGGGTAGATGAGCAGATTGGACATCCGCTGAGTAAAATGGCTGTAGCGGGTGGTGGTATGTCTCAAGCGACGGTGGTGGCGACTGTGTCGCAAGATGATGCGCCTGTGGCAGGTGTGATGGTCGAGTTTGCGCGTTCTGTTGCCGGGCAGGTGCCCGATTATCAGTGGTCGGGTATGACCGATGATATGGGGCGCGTTACGGTGGAGATATCCGGTCTGGCGACGGGATATTATCAGGCGCGTGCGTCTCAGGATGGCTCTGTGATAGGGCGCTGGTCGAGTATTCCGATCAATGGGGGCTATACGTCAACAGTTGCGTTGCCCATTGGTGGGATGGCACAGGTGACGGGTACGTCTAAACTCATATCAGTTGGCCTGGTCGTGTCCAAAACAGGGCGATTATCCGAGACTGGGCAGGGGTTTATCAATGGCTTTGAAATGGCGCTCGAAGAGGTGAACTCACAATTGAGTGATGTGAGTTTGAGGTTTATTGTCGAGGATGATCAGAGTACTATAGAAGGCGCTACTGCGGCGTATAATAAACTTATTCATGAAGATGGCGTGCCAGTTATTCTCGGTGTTTATACTTCTACCATGGTGCGTGCGGTTTTTCCCATTGCGCAGGAAAATGAAGTCGTGGCGATTAGCCCCACTTCGGCTGCACGCGGTCTCAGCGCGATTGGCGATTTTGTTTTTCGCGTCGCCCTTACTGTTGATTCGCTGATTCCGGGGAGTGTAAAACTAACTCGGGAAAAACTGGGCTATGAGCGCGTGGCCACAATGTATCAAAGCATGGATGTTTTTTCGCAGAGTAGCGATGAGGTGTTGAAAAGTGCCTTTAGTGAGAACGGGGTCGAGGTTCTGACTACTGAGACTTTTGAAACCGGCGCTATGGATCTTTCCGAGCAATTTTCCAGGATTGTGGCACTGAATCCAGATGCGATTTTTGTTTCGGCTATATCAGTAGGGCGGACACAGGCTCTGATCGATGGGGGACAACACGGTATTCCTATCCTGATGCCCCTGCTCACTATGGATGAGGTAGAACGCGCCGGGGAGGCAGCTGAGGGGGCAATTAGTTTTACGTATTGGAGCAGTACGGGCAATGTGCCGGCCAATCGCGCCTTTGTTGAGAATTATATGACGAAATACGGTGCCGCGCCGGGCCGATTCGCCGCCGTGTCCTACGCGACGGTTCACATTTTGGCAAAGGCGATTGCAGATGCCCGGTCCCCTGATTCGCACGCGATTCGGGACGCATTGGCTCAAATCGAGAATTTGGACACGATTTTGGGTTCGTTTTCTTTTGATGC
Source organism: Gemmatimonadota bacterium (assembly GCA_009838845.1). Taxonomy (NCBI): domain Bacteria; kingdom Pseudomonadati; phylum Gemmatimonadota; species Gemmatimonadota bacterium. The sequence continues at coordinate 2,397 of VXRD01000034.1, forward strand.
CAATGGCGATGCGATTTACGATCCGGCTGTTCTGATTGTTAAGGATGGGAAATTTGAGGTGTTTGATACAAAAACTGCCTTGGCGACAATCGGCGAGACGAACGAAAGCGGTGTGGCCGGAAAAGCGGTTTTCACACAAATCGGCGATAATATCAAGCTCGTCGTCTCGCTCGCTAATGCGTCCGCAGGCGAACACGCTGTCCATATCCACACAACTGGCGATTGTAGTGCGCCAGACGGGACATCGGCTGGCGGGCATTGGAATCCCACCGGCGTTGCACACGGAAAATGGGGAGAAGGTGAATTTCACCTTGGCGACATTGGCAATATGACTGTCGATGATCAAGGCATGGGGAAAATTGAACTGACGACAAATCTTTGGGAGATGAACACTGGCTCAGACATAGATATTGTTGGAAAAGCGATCATCGTCCATGCGGGTGCTGATGATTTTGTCTCACAACCTTCGGGCAATGCTGGTGCACGCATCGGTTGCGGTGTGATTGAGTTAGGACCGTAATAGGAGACAGAAAGTTTTGTTAAGCCGTCACATTGTGTGGCGGCTTTTTTATTAAAGCAGCAAACTGTCACGACCCCAATCTTTCGCCCCATTTCTAAGAGCCACAGGTTTTCCACCCACCGGTTTGCCAAATCCCTGTGCAAAAATCAGAAAATCGCTGAACCCCACCATCCCATTGCCATCCATATCGTATTTTGCGTCAAAACCCGCATCACCCTCCGACAGACCAAATTTGCTGGTAAAAAGCAAAAAATCCGTGAACCCGATCATACCGTCCCCATCAAAATCCAGATTTACATCACCAATACCTGTTCCCGATACCAGTTTCACCTCTACGCTCTTGCCATCCTGGCAAATAAAAGCCACAACCGTCTGATCCTCGTTCTCCTCTACAATCTCTGCAAGTTCATAGGACTGATCCAAACGCCATTTTCCGCGCACTGTCACCTCTACCTTCCGTGGCTCACTCGGCTGATTGACAATCAACGAGCCGTATTGGTGTGGGTCTTGAATGGTCCAACTCCACCCAAAATCCGGGTCAGCCACCGAAAGCAATAACCCATCACCTATCTCGCGGGACATCACCAAACTCGGCAAAGACACAGACACAATAGCTCCATCCGTCGGCCTCGCATCCGTATCGAACAGCGCATAACCCGTAGCCTTCATCCCGCGATGATACACAATATGTGCCTTGTGGTCTCTCTGCCACACATCGTATTCCGGCGCACTCGCAAACGCACGCACTTGACCAGGCGACCTCTGAACCAGCACCGCATAGTGATATGACGCACCTTGAGGCATAGGACCGTGATCCAGATACGCCAATTCAAAAGTTCCTGTACCACCCTCTCTGCCAAAATCTCCAGAAGTTTGTACCTGACGCTGCACCCGCAAGTCGCCCCCATCTGGAACCACATAGCCATTACCCCGTGAATCCATAAGCCACGCAGTCTGTCCCGTTGCTCCCGAAAATGTATAGGGAATCCCCCGCACACTTTCCCCATTCACCTCCGTAGGACGATCCTCAGAAATAGCCGCCTGAAACAGAGGCGTCACCGTCACATGCCCGCCATCATCATTCTCAATACCAGACCCCAGGCAAACTATCACATCGTCAAAACAAAACACCGTCTTAACCGCCCGAAAACTCGTATTGAATCTCGTGTCGTGCAACTTCAGCGCAAATACACCGTCTTGCCCCTCTATATTCACCCCACCCACAAAAGTCTCATCCGAAAAATTGCGATCTCGTCCCTCGTGTTTGAGCTGCTCGTGACTCAGGCGAATCGCCGTCGTACCCGGCCACATGCTCCAATCCCATCCCTCTCGCACAATCCCGCTCGCCTCGCGACCAACCGGATCGCCACTGCCGTAAATCAGCATCGAACCATAGCTCAAATAACGACCGAGTTGATTTTCACCACCGGCTGACGACTCGTAATCCCACACATATTTACTCCACCCCTTCATACTCACCATCCAGTCCCCACGCCGATGAATGGACAACGCGCCATAAGGCAGGGTCCAGTGCCCAGAAGGCGGAGCGGCAGGCGCGTGCCCTGCCGCTGCAAAATCCGTCATCATCTGCATCGCACCCGGCGTGTGCAAATACATAATCCGAGAAGCTACCTGTTCAAACAAACGTTCTATCACTAACTGCGATTGAGGTCTCCAAAGCTGCATGAACGCGCCAGACAATTCTGCATCCACCGAAGGATAGCTCAAAGCCACATACATATACGCCGGCAAAAGACCACCGGTTATCGTTACCGTTGTACTGAGCGGGAAGCGACCATTAATAGCTGTTGAAATATCATACGTATTCGTCATAATCCTGGACGTCAACAGCGCCTGCTTCAAATTATCGCGCTTATCATCTGCAACTGCAAAAGGCGTATCGTGCAACAAATACACCAGCACAGAAGCCACATGAAAAGCCTTCGGCGCATACGCATTGGCATAAATACCCCGATGGTGAAAACCCACAAAATCCGGCTTAATCGTATCCAGCCACCCGGGTGCAATAGATAGTGCATTATTCAGCCATACAACATAGCGGCGCATATTCGCCACCTTCTCGGGCGTATCATCCATTATCAAAATGCACAACAACCGATACATCGCTACCGTACGCAAAAAATCTGCATTTGTGCCCGGATCCCAGGTCTGTTCATACAACTCGCCAAACATGCTATACCATTTCAAACTCGCCAATTCTCGTTCCAGTCGATTCGTATCACCCAAAATATCCCGCATCAAATACACCGCATGGGCATAGCTCGCAATCCGCAAAAACTCGTGATGCAACGCGCCAACACCACTGCCTTCTGCCCAACCCTGATCGTGCAGATAATCGAAAACATCTATCACGCGATCTTTGGCCTCCTCATTGCCATTCAACCGATAATCCAGCACCAGACGCAACAAAACCCCCTGAAAAACACTCTGAAAAAGAGGCGTATAGGGTGACCGCTCAGCAAAGAGTGGGGTTCCCAAAATGCGGTCATCCTCGCGTCGAATCTCATAATCTGTTAGATTGCTATGTCCTCGCCTTATATAGGCTGTAAGCTCGTTAAGCCGAATCCTCACTGGCTCCCGCTGATCATCCTTCACCTCATTGCCCAGAACCCATGACTCATATCGTCGGGCAATCGTCTCAAAAGCCTGCCTCTCATCATCGGTGACCTGCGAAGGAAGAGGACCCGGCAATGTGTTCAAACTCCACCGATATTCGCGGCTCCTACCTGCACTATTCGCATTGACAAAGGGAACCTGTGCATCTGGAGATCGTCTGGGGTGAATCCTCTCCACCAACTCCATCAAATCCAGATAAACAGCTCCGCTATTCGGTGCCCTAATTTCAAACGCCGTCACACGCCCATTTCTCGGACCCGTATAAGAATTATTCCGCGCATCATCCCGCAAATGGATCCACATCGCCCGCCAGCCCGTAAAATTCAAGCCAAACTCAAACTGGTAACGCGGATTATTTGCCGACAACTCAGATTCTGTCCCAAACCCAAACTTCAGCACCTCATCGAGAGCCTCCTCGTTATACACCCACGCCCGAAATCCGTTCAGCGTCCGATTGCGTTGTGTTGCCGGATCCGTGAACACAAGCCGTCCATTATTCTGCCATGCCCACTTCAGAGATTGTGCTCCTCCCTTGTAACGCCTCGTCGAAAGCGAAATCTGACTGCCTGAATCTGCCCGATAGGCCGCCGATAGCGTCGTCCCCTCAAAACTGTAGTGCCACGGAGTATTCTGTGCCATCGCAACGTTAACCATCCCAATTACAACGTTTATAAAAATAATTATCCATCTCCATAAATTCATCACAAGCCCTCTACGTTTTTAGGCGCGGAACAACTCGCCCATGCGCCTGCCTAAAAATCGCCCGGCCAAAAACAAACTCACAATCAGCAACACCATACCAAAAACACCCATCGCACTGGCCAAATACGCCCCATCTGCAATGCGCCCCATAAGCGCGTAAATCGCTTTTGTGATGGGATAGTACTCGTCCTTGAGCGGTGTTTGTGACGAGTCATCTCCTTAAACAGAGCAGGTTATGGTTTGTTGGACCATTCTCGCTCTGTATGTTGCGGCAGAAGACCACAGGCTGACTACCAATCCGACTGGGACCTTCTGCTGTTCACAGACACGTACATGTATGCGATAATACTCTATAATTACCTGCAATAATCGTGCCAACGTGAAGTTGTCACAGGTAATT
>VXRD01000035.1:0-4455 GCA_009838845.1 Gemmatimonadota bacterium
TACTGAGCCCGGACGGGGATATCGTGGCCTGCGGCAGCCAGGACAACTCGGTGCATTTCTGGCGTCGCTCCACGAAGCAGGACTCGATGATGTCAGGATATCCTGCCAAGCCGTCCGCCTTGGCCTTCGATGACACTGGCACCCTTTTGGCCACCGGTGGAGGCGAGGCGGTGACGGTCTGGAGCTTCCAGGGAAGAGGTCCCGAAGGCACGCGGCCCGGTACTCTATATTTTCATGTTCAAACTGTTACAAAGCTCGCCTTCGCTCACCGCGGGATGCGCTTGGCCTCGGGAGCTCGGGATGGCGGCGTAGTTGTGTGGTCACTCAGGCGCGATGGACAAGGCAATCCGATAGGAATTGCGCTTGTGGCAGATGTTGTCAGCGCCTTGTACTGGCGACCAGATGGACGTGCGCTTGCTGCGCTCGACGCTCAGGGTGGCGCAACGGTTTGGCGAGTGGGCAACAGGTGAAGCACGACCGCAAACTGAATCGCCACCGGTTTGACTGATTCGCTGTTGGATATCATCACCCTTTAAGAGAGGAAACTAAAGTGCCCTTGTCAGAGAGACTTCCCGTTACTGTCCTGTCCGGCTTTCTCGGCGCAGGCAAGACTACTCTACTCAACAACGTGCTCAACAACCGCGAGGGCATGCGCGTCGCGGTCATCGTCAACGATATGAGCGAGGTCAACATCGACGCGGCGCTCGTTGAGCGCGGCGGTGCGGAACTCTCGCGGACCGAGGAGAAGCTGGTCGAGATGTCGAACGGCTGCATCTGCTGCACGCTGCGAGACGACCTGCTCGCCGAGGTCTCACGGCTCGCGCAGGAGGGACGCTTCGACTACCTGCTCATCGAGTCCACGGGGATCTCGGAGCCTATTCCCGTCGCGCAGACCTTCACCTTCGAGGACGAGAACGGTGTGAGCCTGGGTCAGGTTTCGCGCCTCGACACGATGGTCACGATCGTGGACGCGGCGAACTTCCTTGAGGACTACAACGCCGCCGAAGCGCTCCAAGACCGCGGTGAGTCGCTGGGCGAAGAAGATCACCGGACGGTGACCGACCTGCTCATCGACCAGATCGAGTTCGCCGACGTCATCGTGCTCAACAAGCTCGATCTCGTGAGCAACGATCAGGCTCTCGAGGTCGAGGCCATCGTGAAAGCGTTCAACCCCGGCGCGAAGGTCCTCATGGCGACGCGCGGACAGGTCCCGCTCGAATGCGTGCTCGACACGGGCCTGTTTGACTACGAGAAGGCGGCGCACTCCGCCGGCTGGATTCGAGAGCTTCAGGGTGAGCACACGCCGGAGACCGAGGAGTACGGGATCTCGAGCTTCACCTATCGGACGTCGCAGCCCTTCGACGCCGAGAAGCTGTGGGCGTTCCTGCACGACGACGAGGGCTGGAGCGGCGTGCTCCGCTCGAAGGGCTTCTTCTGGGTCGCCGCTGACCATCGGATCCTCTACGAGTGGTCTCAAGCCGGCGGCGTCATCAACGTGAACCCCGTTGGGATGTGGTGGGCGGCCGTGCCTCGCGAACACTGGGGGCACCCCGAGGGTCAGCGACCTGACCAGCAGCCGGGCTGGCATCCTCGCTTCGGCGATCGCGCGCAACAACTTGTCTTCATCGGCCAGCAGATGCACGAGGCGGCGATGCGCGCTCGCCTCGATGCATGCCTGCTCGACGAGCGCCTCGCCTCCGCTAACAGCAAGACCTGGGTAGGGTTGCGGAACCCGTTTCCGGAGCTTATCATGGTCGAGGAGTCAGAATGACCGAAACTGCCTCATCCGCTCGATTTTGACGGCCTCGTAACATTTTGAAGTCACACATCGCATTTTTTAAATACTATCTCATGTTTGCACTTAAACACGTTGGGCATGTTTATGGCAGTCGTCTTGTATTGGACTTGCCAGAATATATTGAGGCCCAGCCCGATGAAAAATGGCTGTTGCACGGGCCATCGGGAAGCGGGAAGACGACGCTTTTGCATATTATCGCCGGTTTGTTAAAGCCCTCACAGGGCAGTGTGCATATTGCCAAACAGGATATTTATGCAATGACAGAGACCGCTCGCGATCGATTCCGCGGGCAACGCATTGGCATTGTTTTTCAACAATTTCACCTGTTCCCGGTTTTTACGGTGTTGGAAAATTTGCTTATGGCGCATTATATGGCCGGTGTACAGCAGGACAAAGCGCGTGTCCAACAGGTGCTTGCGGCTCTCGGTCTCGCAGGTCGCGAACACGCTTATCCATCGGAACTGAGTTTTGGTCAACAACAGCGCGTGGCAATCGCCCGGGCTGTTGTTAACCGCCCCCAATTGCTGTTGGCCGATGAACCGACATCTGGATTGGATGACGCGCGCAGCAAGCAGGTGTTGGATTTGCTCACGTCATCGGCGCGAGAGGTTCAGGCAACTCTGGTGGTGGCGTCACATGATCATCGAATTACCGACAGTTTTGACCATTGTATTGCGCTCGATGAACAGGTGGAATTGCCCACATGAATCTTTTCAAAATTAGTCTGGCCTATATTTATCGGCGCAAGTTGAATACATTGCTCAATATGATATTGTTGGGACTTGGAACGGGTATTGTCGTTGTTTTGTTGCTTTTTGGCGAACAATTTGAAGAGAATTTGCACCGAAATGTTCAAAATATCGATGTCGTTGTGGGGGCTAAGGGCAGTCCTTTGCAATTGATTTTATCCAGTGTCTTTCACGTTGATGTGCCAACGGGAAATATACCGCTTTTAGAGGCGCGTGAACTGGCAAAAAACAGAGCGGTTGCACAGGCGATACCCCTGGCGTTGGGGGATAATTATCGGGGATATCGCATTGTGGGAACGACATCCGCATACGCCAAACACTACCGGGCGGAGTTGGTTGATGGTACCTTTTGGGATGAGCCATACCAGGTGGTTATAGGCGCGCAGGTTGCCAGCGAGACAGGTCTTGCACTGGGTGATGAGGTTATTAGTTCGCATGGGTTGACCGCAGAAACAGCTTCTGAACAACACGAATCGCAGCCGTTTCGCGTGGTGGGTGTTTTGCAACCAACTGGTTCGATTATCGACCGTCTGTTACTGACTGCTGTGGAAACGGTCTGGCTGGTTCACGAACCGCATGAAGAAGAGGGCGATGGACTGGATCATCACCTGGAGAGCCAGGCCGATGAGAATCGCGCACGCGATGTTCTGGGTTTGCCGATGGACAGTGAAGCCGATGCCGAGCGCGAAGTTACGGGTCTTTTGATTCGCTATCGTTCACCTATTGCAGCCGTGTCATTTCCGAGGTATGTTAATAAAGAGACCAAATTTCAGGCTGCGTCCCCCGCATTTGAGACAACGCGCCTTTTTGCATTGCTCGGTGTTGGGTTGGAGGTGGTGCGGGTTTTTGGTGGGGTTCTGGTGTTTGCAGCGGCGTTGAGCATTTTTGTGGCACTTTATAATGCGATGAAAGATCGGCGATACGATTTGGCTATGATGCGTGCTCTGGGGGCAAGTCGCGGCAAACTTTTTGTTCAGGTGCTTTTGGAGGGGATTTTGCTTACATTTATGGGTACGGGATTGGGCTTTGTGCTTGGGCATGCCAGCACTGAGGTGATTGGCGCGTGGGTGCGCGAGGCACAGCATATAAATTTGACGGGATGGATTATTTTGTCCGATGAATTCTGGCTCATTGGTCTGGCGCTTGTGTTGGGTAGTGTATCGGCTCTTATACCCGCGCTTCAGGTCTATCGGACAGATGTTGCACAAACACTTGTGGAGGTGTCAGGATGAATATACAACGCACGGTAATGTTTATTTTGTTATTTGCTGTGGTTTTGAGAATAGATACTGGCAGTGAGACACCGCCTTCGTCATTAGACCATCGCCCAGAACTTCAGGCGTCTCCATTGCCCCAGATGATGAAGGGGTCGCTTTGGGAAACCCTTGCGACGGTGAGTTATGATCCCTATGCGCCGACCTTTATACCCATATTTTCCGATACGTTGAAAAAAATGAATGGCAAACACGTCGAGCTTGTCGGGTTTATGATTCCGCTATCGGCTCAAAAAAAACAGGCGCGTTTTGTTTTGACTCCGTATTCACTTGGGGGATGTTCATTTTGTGTAGGCGGAGGTGGGCCTGAGTCTCTGGTAGATGTTCACCCGAGCAAACCGATTGATTTTACTTATTATCCCGTTACTATTACAGGTCGTCTGGAATTGTTGCAAAAAGATCCTTCCGAACTCTTTTTTCGCATCAGCAAAGCCGAGGTGATGGATAAGCGCGATATGAAAAACAATCCTGGTGATAAATATTAAGTGTGTCGTTATATGAATAAAAAGGAGATAATAAATGGCGCGTTTGAGCTATCAAACCGCAGGTGACAAAATCGCCATTGTTCTTTCAACAATGTGTGCGATCCATTGTTTGACATTGCATGTTGCTCTTTTTTCGTTTCAGTTGTTGT
>VXRD01000035.1:4465-4745 GCA_009838845.1 Gemmatimonadota bacterium
CCCCATTGCTATTTCAAACTTGAGGGCGAGCCATTTCTTGCCATTGCCTGCGGCACTCCTTGCGTCTCCTGTGTTGGATACTACATTTGTTGGCGATGAACATTTTCATGGGCTTTTGATGTGGCTGATTCTGCCCACCAGCATTCTTGCTCTTGGATTGGGGTGTCGCCGTCATAAAGATCAATTTGTCATTGGTTTCGGTATCCTCGGGCTGTCCCTTCTCGTCATAATGGTTATGGTTGGCCATGATCTTTTTGGGGAAATAGGGGTACGGGTGGGG
>VXRD01000036.1 GCA_009838845.1 Gemmatimonadota bacterium
TTCGTCTATTCGTCTATTCGTCTATTCGTCTATTCGTCTATTCGTCTATTCGTTCTTAAATTGGAGTATTTATGACGATATACCAGCAGATCGAGAACTGGGCGGCGGAGAACAGGATTTCTGCCGCGGCATTTCAAGGACTTTCGCAATGGCTTATTGATCCAGAGTTTGCCGATTTTGTTCCGGAAATTCAATTGCTTATTGAAGATGAAGATATAGATGAGATTGAGGATGCTTTTCGCACCCATATCGAGTTTGGCACGGGCGGTATTCGGGGCAAGATGGGTCCTGGTCCCAATCGAATCAATTTGAGGACGATTGGAGAGGCGGCGCAGGGTTTGGCGCAGTATATACTCAAGTCGGGTATTGAGGATGCCAGAGATATGGGTGTGGTGATTGCGTACGATACGCGGAACAATTCGGATGTTTTTGCGCGGGAGACGGCTGCGATTATTGCGGGTAATGGTATTGTTGCGCGTCTGTTTGATGGTCCCCGCGCAACGCCTCATCTTTCTTTTGCGCTTCGCCAGACAGGGGCTGTTGCTGGTGTGGTTATTAGCGCGAGTCACAATCCGCCTTCGGATAATGGTTTTAAGGCGTGCTGGATTGATGGCGGGCAGGTGGTTCCGCCGCACGATAAGAATATTATTGCCGAGGTTGGTGCTGTTAAGCGTCTCGATAGAATTGACTATGCGGACGGGGTGGATCGGGAGTTGATTGAGGTGCTCGATGAGAAGCTCGACGCACAATATGTTGAAAAGCTGGTTGATCTTTCCCTTTGCGATGCCCGCGATATACGTGTCGTTTATACGCCGCTGCACGGTGTTGGTTCAACGAGTGTTGTGCCCGCGCTTCAGAATCTGGGGTATTCCCATTTGCGCGTTGTTGAGGCGCAAGATGTTCCGGATGGCAATTTTCCTACGGTGGCAGGGGGTGTGGCAAATCCCGAAGATCCGGGTGCGCTTTCTCTTGCTATTGAAGAGGCAAGGCGGGTTCGGGCTGATGTTGTTCTGGCGAGCGATCCAGATGCCGATCGTCTGGGTTGTGCGCTGCCCGATCCACAGAAGGGTTGGGATGCCGCTCCCGATAATCTCGCGATTAATGGCAATCAGATCGGCGCTATTTTGTGTTATTATATTTTGACTTCGCTCAGGGAGCAGGATAAATTGCCCGATAGGGGAATTGTGTGTAAGACGATTGTTACGACAGATCTCATTAGTCGTATTGCGAGGGATTTTGGTCTGATATCTGTTGATAACCTCCTCGTTGGGTTCAAATATATTGGCGATGTGATTAATAATTTGTCAGATGATGAGACTTTTGTGTTTGGGACGGAAGAGAGCCACGGTTATTTGTTTACCGATTTTGTGCGCGATAAAGATGCCGCTGTTGCTGCGGTTTTGCTCGCGGAGTGCGCTGCCCAACTCAAGAGGCAAGGTCGTACGTTGAGGGATTATCTGGATGATATTTATCGCGCGTTCGGATATTTTTGCGAGGTGCAGAAATCGACGTATCGAGAAGGCGCACGGGGCAATGAGGAGATTGTCCAGATTATGAATGGTCTGCGCCAGGATCCGCCTGCTGAAATTGGTGGATACAAGGTGGTTGAGGTTATTGATCGCCAGACGAATACTGTGCGCAATGTTCAGGCGGGTTCTACGCGCACGATTCAGGGTGCTATGGGCAATGTTCTCGCGTTTACCTTGTCGGAGAAAGGGCACACGCGGGTAACAGCCCGGCCTTCTGGTACAGAACCCAAGATCAAGTATTATGTTTCGGCGACTTCGGCTGATTGCGCGGATCTGGCTGGGGATGATTTGGAGCAGACGCGCGAAAATGTCGATCAGTTCGCTCAGGAGATTGTCAATGGGATGCTTGTTTCAGCAGAGTGCGCGCTGAAAGCGGTGACATCATGACCCAATCGACAGATACAGGTATTAACCGAAATTTGACGAGCTACGGCGATCCGGAATTTAGCAAGTATATTCGCAGGGCTTTTCTCGCTGCTGCGGGATATGATGGCGAGGATGTGGATCGTCCCGTTATTGGGATTGCTTCGACGGCTTCTGATTATAATCCCTGCCATGGACATATGCCGGATTTGATCGAGGCGGTTAAACGCGGGGTTTTTGAAGGTGGTGGTCTGCCGTTTGTTTTTCCCACGATTTCGCTGAATGAGATTTTCTTTTCGCCTACGACGATGCTTTTTCGGAATTTGCTGTCTATGGAGACCGAGGAGTTGATTACGGCGCAGCCTATGGATGCTGTGGTGCTGATGGGGGGATGCGATAAGACTGTGCCAGCGCAGTTGATGGCTGCTGCTTCGGCTAATATTCCCGCTGTTCAGGTGGTGTCTGGCGCGATGCGTACCGGTTCGTGGCAGGGTGAGAGATTGGGTGCGTGTACGGATTGTCGCCGCTATTGGGCGCAATATCGCGCTGGGGAACTGAGCGATGAGCAGATCGAAGGTGTGACGCAGTCGCTTTGCAGTACGCCGGGGACGTGTATGGTTATGGGGACTGCTTCGACGATGGCGAGTGTGGTGGAGACGCTGGGTTTGATGGTTTCTGGTGGAGCGTCACCGCTTTCGGGTACGGGAGATCGCTTGCGCGTGGGTGTGCGGTCTGGACGCATGGCTGTTGCTCTTGCCCGCGCGGGACGCCGACCCGTACAATTGCTCACGCGGGCGTCTTTTCTCAATGCGCTTGCGGTACTCCACGCGCTGGGTGGTTCTACGAATGCGATTGTTCACTTGCTGGCGATTGCGCGGCGGGCGGGGACCGCGCTGACTCTGGAAGATATGCACGAGGTGTCGCAACGGGTGCCTTTGCTCGTGGATTGTAAGCCGGCAGGTGTGGGTTATATGGAGGATTTTCACGAGGCGGGTGGTGTTCCCGCGTTGCTCAAGGCATTGGCGTCTTTGCTGGATTGTTCTGTGCCGACGATTACGGGGCAAGCACTGGGCGATTATTTGAAGACGGTTCAACCTCCTCAGTCCTGGCAAAGTACTATTCGCACGCTGGACAATCCCCTTGGTGCTACGGGCGCATTGATTGTGATTCGCGGGAATCTGGCGCCGGATGGGGCTGTGCTCAAGGTTGCTGCGGCGTCTCCCGAATTGCTGGCGCATCGGGGTCCCGCGGTTGTTTTTGATTCTGCTGAGGATGCGTCTGCGCGGATTGATGATCCTTCTCTTAATATTACGCCCGATCATGTGATGATTTTGCGGAATGCCGGTCCCGTGGGAGATGGGTTCCCGGAGGCGGGGTCTTTGCCTATTCCCAAATATCTTGCGCAAAAAGGGGTGAAAGATATGGTGCGGATTTCCGATGCGCGTATGAGTGGGACGTCTTATGGTACGGTGGTTTTGCACTGTTCTCCCGAGGCGGCGACAGGGGGACCTCTTGCTTTTGTGCGCGATGGCGATATGGTTGAATTGAATGCAAGAGAACGCCGTATTGATTTGCTGGTCAATGAGGCAGATCTTGCGCGTCGCCGCGAGGCTTTTGTTCCTCCACCAATTCCCGGTCGAGGCTGGCGACACCTGTATGCCAAATGCGTTTTGCCCGCTCACCTCGGTGCGGATCTGGATTTTTTGTGAGATATAGACACCCATAAAGAAAGGATACCTGTTATGGCAGACTATCAACCTCTCGATTTGTCGGCGTTGTGCAATGCGGGGCTTGAAGTTCTGGGCGCAAATGCGAAGGCTCCTGTAGGCAAACAATTATTCCGCGGTTTGCCGTTTTTGGTAAATGACGACGGTTCGAATTGTTTTATCGCGTTGGATGAGGCTTCTGGTCGCGTGACCATTCCAATCAACGCGTCGGCACGCCGCGTGATTATTGCCCATCGCTTGCTGGATTCCGATCTGATGGAGGGCGGTCCGTTAGGGGAAAACGTGGCGGATTATTTGTTTCGGATGGCGGAGGGTGAAGAATTCCGCATTCCCATCCGCGAGCGTTTTGAAATTGCACATTTATCCAGCGGCGGCGCGCCCTTTGTCGCACTTCCGGACCAGAACGACCAGCTATTGCCGCGTTACGAAGGGAGATGGGCGGATATGGGGCGACGTCAGACCGAGGTGTCGCGCGGCACGTCCCGCGGTTATTTTTTGTGGACGTGGGAGAGTCCTCTGCCGGATCGCACGGTTGAGTCGCTGGAGATTATCCCGGGTGGTCCGCGTTTTATTATCGCGGGTGTTACGCTTTCGCATCTCGAAGAGCATCCTTTTGTGCGACACGGGAAGCGGGAAGCGCGCCTGATTCTGACCCATCCCGAAGATGCGGAAAAACCGTTTGACCTCAGCGTGGAGGTGGATCGGGGGACGGCAACTTATGTGCATCCACTGCCCGAAGCGTCTGCCGATGATTTTGTTAATGATGATTTCGCCGGTTGGGGAGAGGCGCAGAATCCCAAATCGAGTCCGGCTTATGTCGAGGTCGCTGCCACGCCTTCGGCTACGATGACGGTTAAGCAGGGCGAGGAAAAGGTGGGCGAGGTCAAGTGGGGTGATGTCGAGGAGAAGAAGGTGGTCGAGACTCCGCGCATGCGCGTGGAGCTCCTGGATCGGGGGCGGAACTGGGTTCACGTCACTGTTCTCGATGACGACACGGGCAAGCCCATCCCTTGCCGCGTCCATTTCCGCTCGCCGGAGGGAATTCCCTATCAGCCTTACGGGCATCACAATCAGGTCAATTCCAATCTCGATAGCTGGCATGTTGATATCGGTGGCGATCTTCGGCTTGGACAAATCACTTATGCGTATATCGACGGTCGTTGCCAGGGGTGGTTGCCGCGCGGCGAGGTTATCGTGGATGTCGCCCGGGGATTCGAGTATGAGCCGCTGCGGACGCGGGTGAAGATCCAACCGGGTCAACGCGAACTGACTTTGCGCCTCAAGCGGTGGATTCACATGAACGAGGGGGGATGGTATAGCGGGGATTCGCATGTTCACTTCCTTTCGACACAGGGCAGTCATACGGAGTCCCAGGGGGAAGATCTCAATATCGTTAATTTGCTCCCGTCGCAGTGGGGCAATCTTTTTACCAATACGGAGGATTTTACGGGCAGGCCGAGTATCTCGCAAGATGGGAATAATATCGTCTATGTCGGTCAGGAGAATAGGCAGCACTTTTTGGGGCATCTCATTTTGTGGGGCCTCAAGGAGCCGGTGATGCCGTGGTGCAGTGACGGTCCCGGTGAGTCCGAACTGGGTGGTACGCTGGAGATCACGATGAGCGATTGGGCGGACCAGTGTCACGCGCAGGGCGGCTCGGTTATTATTCCGCATCTTCCGAATCCGAATGGGGAGCCTGCAGCGCTGATTGCCACGGGGCGCGTGGATGGCGTGGAGATGCTGCGTCATGCGCCGTTCAATCATCTGGAATACTATCGCTATCTCAACTGCGGTTACCGCTTGCCGCTGGTTGGCGGGACGGATAAGATGAGCAGTGATGTGCCCGTTGGTATTTACCGCACTTATGCCTATTTGCCCGATGAGGAATTTACCTACGATAATTGGTGCAAAAGTGTATCGCAGGGTCGAACATTTCACAGCGGTGGTCCCATCATTCATCTCACTGCGGATGGACACCAGGTTGGCGATACGATGCAGTTGTCAGGGGCTGGTACGGTGGAGGTTGAGGCGTGGGCGGAGAGTATTTTTCCGATTCATACGCTCGAGATTGTTCAGGCAGGGCGCGTTGTTGCTTCGACGGAGGATAATAAAGGTGCGCGGCGACTGGCGTTGAAGGCAAAGGTGAAGGTGGATGGGCATACGTGGATTGCCGCCCGATGTGCAGGTCCCAATTATACCAGTGTTCCCCATCACGATGGCTGGGGACGGGGGATTTTCGCCCATACTTCGCCGATTTACATCGCTTGCGGTGGCGAGTGGTGGATGTTCGATCTGGAAGCCGCCCAGTATATGCTGACGCTTATCGATGGCGATCTGGCGTACATCCGTCAAACTGCTGCCCGGCACGATCCCGGTACAGCGACTCACCATCACGGCGAGTTGGACCATCTCGCGTATCTGGAACGTCCCTTTGTCGAAGCCCGTGCAGCGATTCACCGAAGGATGCATCAGTTGGGGATACCGCATTGATGCGAATTATTGACTGATGTTACGCAGGTCTGGGTGTTTGTCATGCTGAGCGGAGTGAAACGGAGCCGAAGCATCTATTCCACCTGCGCTATGAGAAGATTTTTCGACTCCGCTGCGCTCCACTCAAAATGACAGGCTCATTATATTGTGCGGATGCGTAACATCAATTATTGATAAGGATATAGTTCAAATGAATATAGATGTCAGGTGGGTGCGGAAAGACGGGGTCTTGATAGTCGTACTCAATGGTATTATCGACAGTAGCAGTGCTCCTCAATTGCAGCGCGCCCTGGAATCTGGTATTGATCCGGCAGATCGGGCATTGCTGCTGGACTTTGAGCAGGTATCTTTTCTCAGTAGTGCAGGGCTTCGGATTTTCCTGATATTTGCCAGGAGATTTAATGCACCGGGCAAACAATTTGGCGTTTGCGCCCTCTCTGATCCCATCCGCAATGTTATCACCATCAGCGGTTTTGATCGGTTTCTCAAGGTTTATAATTCTCAGGCAGAGGCAGTCAACGCATTCAAAGGCAGTTGAGCTAAGGAGGATAGAGTTGTGTTTGATTATCGCGAGTCCGATGTCAACGCACGGGACCCCGATAGTGGTCGGACGCCGTTACACTTTGCGGTAGAGAATAGTGATTGTGAAGTGGTTGAGCAATTGCTTGAGCGGGGTGCCGATGTCAATGTGCGGGAAAAAACAGGCAATACGCCACTACACTTTGCGGCGATTGGCAATGCTTCTGAAGTGGCCGAGTTATTGCTTGAGCGGGGTGCCTATGTCAACGCGCAGGACAGTGGCGGTACGACGCCGCTACACAATGCGGCGATTGGTAATGCTTCTGAAGTAGTTGAGCAATTGCTTGAGCGGGGTGCCGATGTCGATGTGCAGGATAGTGGTGGCACGACGCCACTACACAATGCGGCGATTAGTAATGCTTCTGAAGTGGCCGAGTTATTACTGAATCGCGGTGCCGATGTCAATGTGCAGGATGTGGTTGGCAATACGCCGCTACACAATGCGGCGAGTAATAATGCTTCTTCTGAAGCAGCTGAGGTATTGTTGGACCATGGTGTCGATGTCAATGTGCAGAATAATGATGGCAATACGCCGCTGGACCTGGCGAGGCGAGGGGATGCTTCTGAAACAGTGGAACTGTTGCTCGACCGTGGTGCTATCACTTCAACGCAACCCAAAAACCGTCGCGTGGGCGTGATTCTGGGCGTGATTATTCTCTTGTTTCTATGTTTTATGATATTTGTTTTATTCAGCCCATAGCATAGCGGTAACAAATTAAAAAATAGACGCCATCCATCCGCCATCCACGGGCAGGGCTGTGCCGGTGATCCAGGCGGCGGCGTCCGATGCGAAGAATATCGCGGCGTTGCCGATGTCCGATGGCAAGCCCAGGCGAGGGAGTGGGGTTTTTACTTTGCAGTCTTCGATGTCCTGTGGTGTGAGATAATCCTGTATGGGCGTTTCGATGTAGCCCGGGCAGATCGCGTTGACAGTTGCGCCAAAGGGAGCCAATTCCAGGGCGGTGTCTCGCGTGAGGTTGACGACGCCGGCTTTTGATGCGGCATACGCTGGTCCTCCGCCTCCGCCAAATGACTGTACAGATGCGATGTGGATGATTCTGCCGGAGGGCTTTTTCAGGTGTGGCATGGCGAGTTTGCTGGCTACATATAGTGCCCGAAGGTTTACGCCCATTACGGTGTCGTAGTCGGCGATGGTTGTTTCTTCTATGCCGCCAGGTATTGTGATGCCGGCGTTGTTTACCAGGATGTCCAGTGTGCCATATTCGGAGACGGTCTGTTCAATCAGATTGCGTACCGCTTCGTCATCCGATACGTCGGTTTGTACAAAGATCCCTTTCCCTCCGAGTTTTTCTATTTCTTCTTCGGTAGAAGTGGTCAGGTCAGTGTCGTGATATATGCCCTGTTTGGGCGCTTCCTGTATATCGGCTACTGCCACACTTGCGCCTTCTCGTGCCAGTGCCAGTGCTATGCCCCGCCCAATGCCAGAGCTTGCGCCTGTGACGATTGCCACGCGGTCTTTGAGTGTCATGATTTCTCCTTGGAAAGGCTCATGCCTATAGAGCCGTCATCGCGGCGTGTTTTTGAGCCGCGATCCAGAGGTGTTGCCTTTGCCTTTCATCTGCGTTGATCTGCGCCATCTGCGGATGCTTTTTTAATCCGCCAATACTTCCGCGATCGCTTCGCACAATGGCCCGATATTGTCCTTTGTCATGCCCGCCACGTTGATGCGTCCCGAACTGACGATGTATATTGAATATCGCTCGCGCAATGCTTCTACTTGCTCGGGGGTCAATCCAGAGAAAGAGAACATTCCTCTCTGGTGTGCGATAAATGAAAAGTCGCGCCGTACGCCTTTTGTCTCGAGGGTATCCACAAATAGGGTGCGCATGTTGTTGATGCGGTCGCGCATGGCTTTTACTTCGCCGTCCCATTGTGCCCGCAAGGCGGGGTCGTTGAGGACTGTTGCGACTGCCTGTGCGCCGTGCGATGGCGGGTTGGAATAATTTGTGCGGATGCAGATTTTGATGTGGCTCATCGCTTTTTCAACGGTGGTGGCGTTTTTTCCCACGAGGGTCAATGCGCCCGTGCGCTCGCGGTAGAGACCAAAGTTTTTGGAGAAGGAACTGGCGACGAGGAGTTCGCAACCGGGTCGGCTGAGAGACAGGAGGCCGATTGCGTCTTCAGCAAGGCCATTGCCCAGGCCCTGATAGGCAAAGTCAACGAGTGGGATGATGCCGCGATCTGCGATGATGTCGGCTATTTGCGCCCATTGCTCGGGAGAGGGATCGACGCCGGTCGGGTTGTGGCAACATCCGTGTAGCAAGACGACATCGCCTGCGGGGATTTGCCCGAGGTCCTGGATAAATGCGTCAAAGTCCAGGCCATAAGACGAGGGGTTGTAATAGCGATAGGTCGCTGTGGGTACGCTGGCAGATTCAAATATTTTGGGGTGGTTTGCCCAGGTGGGATCACTCAGCCATACGCGGGCATGGGGATAGTGCTGATGAATAAAGTCGCCGGCAATGCGCAACGCGCCCGTGCCTCCCGGTGCCTGGGCTGTTCCCGCGCGGCCACTGGTGAGTATTTCGTGTTCTGTGCCCCAGAGGAGTTCTTGAACGGCTTTGTTATACGCTTCGTCGCCTTCTATGCCGAGATAATTTTTGGTGTCTTCATGTGCGAGTAGGCGTTCTTCTGCTGTTTTTACAGAGGCGAATATGGGCGTGTTGCCGTCACCGTCTTTGTACACGCCAACGCCGAGGTTTATTTTGTTGGGGTTTGGGTCGTTTTTGAATGCTTCAGTCAATCCTATAATGGGATCCGCAGGCGCCATTGTCAGGGATTCGAACATTATTCCTTCCTTTGGTTTTGATTGCCGGTTTTGCCTGTCATCGCGGCAGGGTTTTGAGCCGCGATCCAGAAGGTTTTTGTCGCGGGCAAAGATACATATACATCCCACAAAACGCAAGCCCACGCGAGGTGTATCCTGTCCATCCTACCATCTTGCCTATCCTGATATTGATTTTCCCACCCCCCTGTCGTATCTTCATCTTATGTCACAGGCTTCATATAAAACCCGCGGAATTGCGATTGCAGAGGCTTATGCCCATTGCGAGGCTCTTACCCGCGCGCATTACGAGAATTTTCCGGTTGGCTCGGTGCTTATCCCCAAATCGATGCGGCCCCATGTGTATAGTATCTATGCGTTTGCGCGCACGGCGGATGATTTTGCCGATGAGCCGGGTTTGACGGCGCAGGAGCGGCTGGAACATCTGGCCGAGTGGGAAGCGCGTCTCGATGCGTGTCTTTCAGATCCCACGGGTCCGATATTTACGGCGCTTGCAGAAACGATTCGCGTGCATGACCTACCCGTGCAATTGCTCAGGGATTTGCTTACGGCTTTTCGCATGGATGTGACGACGCAACGGCATCAGACTTATGAGGATTTGCTGGCATATTGTAATTTTTCTGCCAATCCCGTGGGGCGGCTTATTCTCCATCTGTTTGGGTATCGCGGCGAGCGCTATGCGCGGCATTCTGACGCGATATGTAGTGCGTTGCAACTCGCCAATTTCTGGCAGGATATTGCGATTGATTTTTCGCGCGGTCGCATTTATCTCCCGCAGGAGGATCTCAAACGGTTTGGTGTCGGGATTTCAGATTTGCGCGATCAGCGCGTTACGCCGGAATTTTGCAGGCTTATGGATTATCTCATCAACCGCACACGGGATCTGTTTGTGGAGGGGTATCCCCTGCTGGATATGGTGAAGGGGCGATTGCGTTTTGAACTGCGGTTGACCTGTTTGGGCGGTATGCATATTCTGAAGAAGATTCGCGATAACGATTGCGATGTTTTTCATCGACGGCCCACTATTACAAAACGCGATTTGCCCGCGCTTTTGTTTAAGACGCTTTTCCACTTATGAACCTCAAAAAACATATTGGCAAAATCGTGCGAGGCGCTCGGACGAATTTTTTTTACGCGTTTGTTTTTTTGCCGCGCAAGAAACGCGAGGCCATTTTTTCGGTTTATGCGTTTAGCCGCCATACGGATGATATAGTGGATGATGCGGCTTCGCCAGAAGAGGCGCGGTGTCACCTCGATGCATGGCGCGAGCAACTCCACGCCTGCTATGAGGGCAGTCCCACCCATCCAATTGCGCAGAATTTACAGGCTGTTTTGCGGGATTTTCCCATTCCCAAAGCGCATTTTCTGGCGCTTATCGAGGGAGTTGAGATGGATTTGACTAAGAACCGGTATGTTACGTTTGACGAATTGCGGGAGTACTGCTATCGGGTCGCATCGGTTGTGGGGTTAATTTGTATTGAAATTTTTGGATACCGCAATTCGCAGACCCGCGAATACGCCGTCAATCTGGGTCTTGCGCTTCAACTGACTAATATATTGCGAGATGTGCATACGGATTGGCAACAGAACCGCATTTATCTTCCGCAGGAAGAGATGGCGCAGTTTGGCTATACGGAAGAGGCTCTTGCTCGGGGAGATTATAATGCCGCGTTTATCGATTTGATGCGGTTTCAAGCGCAACGCGCGTGGACCTTCTATCAAACAGCCGAAGAATTGCTTCCTGCGGAGGACCGGGCTGCCATGTTTTCGGCGCAGATTATGGGTAAAATTTATGCCCAGTTGCTCGTGAAGATCCAGCGCGCCAACTACGATATTTTTGGCGCGTCTATTCGCCTCAACGATTTGCACAAGCTGGGCATTGCGCTGCGCTATTGGCTGGGCAGTCGTTTCGCCTGGGGGTGATTGTGAAACGCGTGACCATAATCGGGGGAGGGTTTGCCGGTCTTGCAGCAGCTGTCCGCCTTTGCGATGCGGGATATTCCGTCACGCTTTTGGAGCGGCGGCAGCAATTGGGGGGGCGCACCTTTTCATTTACAGATCCCGTTACGGACGATACGGTTGACAATGGGCAGCATTTGTTGATGAAGTGTTATCGGGAAACGCTCGATTTTCTCGAGCGGATTGGTGCGCGCGACGATGTGGTGTTTCAACGTCAGTTCAGGATAGATTTTCGCCACGCCGATGGTGGTGCGTACACGTTGAGGTTTCCATCCTTTTTGCCCGTGCCGCTGAATCTGCTGTCTGGCTTTTTGCGATTTGGCGCGGTTCACTGGACAGATATCCCGCCGTTAAGAAAGATCGTGGCGGAGTTGCACAAGGATCTCGATACCGGTCTTACGGTGGATGCCTGGCTCGACCATTGCGGTCAGAAACCGCGCATGCGTAGGGCTTTCTGGGATCCGCTTTGTATTGCTGCCCTTAACCAGCGACCGCAAAATGCCAGTGCGCGATACCTTCAAGCCGTGTTGCGAGAGGCTTTTTTGGGCGAGCCAGATGGCGCGCGTTTGGGATATGCGCGGACGGGCCTGAGCGGTTTGTTTGAGAATCGCGCACGGGAATATATCTCAAAACGGGGTGGCGAAGTCCAGTGCGGAATAGCTGTGACATCTATTGCGCCTGCCCCTTCGGACGTTCGCATCCATACCCGTTCGGGAGATGTGATAGACACAGATATGTGTATTGCGGCGGTTCCTCCGCTACAACTCGCCAGAATGATTTGTGCGAAGACTTTTGCCGAACTCCATCACACGCTTTGTCAATACGAGCCATCGCCCATTTTTTCTGTAAACTTGTGGTTTGATCGGCCCATTATGCGTGAACCTATGTGCGGTTTGCTCGGCACGACAATGGAATGGGTTTTTAACAAGTCCGTGCTCTATGGCGATCACGACCGCGCTTCTGAGGGCTTTCTCACCATGGTTGCATCTGCGGCGCATCATCTTTTACACATGTCAAATGATGAACTTATTGATATGGCTTGCAGAGAGCTTCATCAGGTCTTTCCCGAAAGTAGGCGTGCCGAGGTATTACAAGCCAGAGTGATATGCGAACACGCGGCGACTTGCGCGTTGCCGCTTTCTTATGCAGTGCCCAAAACTCAGACGCCACATCCCCGTTTGTTTCTCGCGGGCGATTGGACAGATACTGGATTGCCGCCGACCATCGAAGGTGCTGTCAGGAGCGGGTACGCGGCTGCAGATGCTGTTTTACTGAAATAGTTCGATGTATTTTAAGCCCGTCCCCGTATTGAATAATACGACGCGCTCGCGCTCGCTAACCAGATTTTGTGCTATGAGTTTTTCGAGGGCGGAGAGGGTGGCTGCGCCTTCGGGTGCGGGAAATGATCCCACGGCAACAGCCATTTTTGATGCGGATGCCATCAGTTCTTCATCTGTGACGGAGAGCGCGCATCCACCGCTGTCGCGAATGGCTTTTAGCATCAAAAAATCGCCTACGGCAGCGGGGACGCGCAGGCCTGCCGCAATTGTTTCGGGTTCGATCCAGGGTTCGGCGTGTTCATCTCCCGCGCTATAAGCCCGAACAATGGGCGCGCATCCCGCCGCTTGTACGGAAATCATACGGGGGCGTTCTGGGCCAATCCATCCCATTTGTTCCATTTCGTCAAATGCCTTCCACATGCCAATCAATCCCGTACCACCTCCGGTTGGATAAATGACGACTTCTGGCAATTCCCAATCAAATTGTTCGGCCAATTCATAGCCCATCGTTTTTTTGCCTTCTACGCGGTATGGCTCTTTCAGGGTCGAGATATCAAACCAGCCTTCGGCTTCTTTGCGCGATGCCACAATTTTTCCGCAATCGGAAATCAGACCGTCGATCAATTCGACGTGTGCGCCCAAGACCTTGCATTCGATGTAATTGGCCTGTGGCACATCTTTGGGCATAAAAATATGCGCTGGCAAGCCCGCTCGCGCAGCATACGCGGCTGTTGCGCCACCTGCATTGCCGGCCGAGGGAATGGCAATGGCCTGAGCGCCCAATTCCGCTGCTCTTGAAATTGCCGCTGACATGCCTCGTGCTTTAAATGATCCCGTCGGATTTAAGCCTTCGTCTTTGATGTACAGTTTTGGTACACCGATTTTTCGCCCCAACGATGTTGCTTGCAACAATGGGGTGAATCCTTCGCCGAGACTCACCTGAAATTGCTCGTTTTCGACGGGCAAAACTTCGGCATAACGCCACATTGTCGGTACTCGTTCTGCGAGTTTTTCCCGGCGCATGGCTTTGGCAACCGCATCGAGATCATATCGGGCAAATAGCGGCGCCTCTGCCTCTGGACTCAAATTCCAGAGCTGATCTTTTGAATACGCTTTGTCCGTTTTTGTGCAGACCAGATCAATGAGAAATCCCATAAATACCTCCTGAAAAAGATTGAGAACTCGTCATAGTATGAGTCGCACTCTTTTTCAAGTCAAGGTCTAACACACCTGACCATTTTTTGCTCTTTCAAGTGCGTATCGGCGTATTTTGCGTCTCAATGTCGGTCTGGATATTCCGAGCAACTCACAGGCTCGCCCCTGATTGCCACCCGTGACGAGCATCACCCGCTCAATATGCGCCTGCTCAATTTCATTCAGGGTTTCAATTTTGTCTGGTGCGCCGGACTGTGTGTGGCTGAGCACATCCAGATGCTCGGGGCGAATTACTCCTTTCTGACAGGCCAGGGCTGCGCGGTAAATGGCGTGTTGCAATTCCCTTAAATTACCCGGCCATTCACATCCTGCCAGATATGCAACCGCCGCTTCAGAAACCCCTTGAACCTCCACGCCCGTATCGGCTTTCAATCGCGTTAGCATTGCCTGAACAATGTGTGGAATATCTTCGCTGCGCTCTCGCAGAGGGGGAAGGGGTATGGTCACGGCGCTGAGCCTGTAAAACAAATCCAGGCGAAATTCGCCTTGTTCGATCATGGAATCGAGGTCGCGGTTGGTGGCAGCAATTACCCGAACCTGTGTTTGTATGGGGGATTGTCCGCCAACTCTGACAAATTCACCGCGGTCTAAGACCCGCAACAGCTTGGCCTGAAATGCAGGCGAAGCCTCACCAATTTCGTCGAGAAAAAGCGTGCCGCCATCGGCTTGTTCAAAACACCCTGCCCGACGGGTTATGGCGCCGGTAAAAGCGCCTCGCTCATGCCCAAAGAGTTCACTTTCGGCAATGCCTTCTGCTATTGCCGCACAATTGAGTGCTACAAATG
>VXRD01000037.1 GCA_009838845.1 Gemmatimonadota bacterium
ATATTGCATTGTCTGGCAATCAATTACTGGAATTGAAATGGATGTTATAAGAGGGGCACAGGTCGAGGGACGGCGCAGTGTTGAACATGTTGATACCGGTTTGCAAATTCGTTTGGTACATCCCGATGGGATTGGAGATGCAATTGGGTTGCAGCGCGGCGATGTCGTAGAAACCATCAATGGACACCCCGTGTGCGATCCCATTGATTACCGTTTTTACATGGGCGAAGAAGATGTGTCGGCCTTAGTGCGGCGAGGCGAAGATCGATTTTTATTTGAAATAGAAAAAGATATTGAAGACGATTTGGGCGTGGATTTTGAAGATATGCCCATTCTCAAATGTGATAACAAGTGTGTTTTTTGCTTTTTGCATCAGATGCCCAAAGGTCTGCGTAAGACCCTGTATTACCAGGATGACGACTATCGATTGTCTTTTCTGCACGGGGCTTATGTCACGCTGACAAACCTGTCTGAAGATGAATTTCAGCGCATTATTGACCAGAAATTGAGTCCAATGTACATCTCGGTCCACGCCACGGATCCCAAATTGCGAGCGGAATTGCTCGGTCGCAGGCGGGCAACACCTGTTTTGGATCGGATTGATATCTTAGCCAAACATGGGATTCAGATGCACGCGCAAGTGGTCTTGTGCCCGGGTATCAATGATGGTCGGGCACTCAAACAGACGGTTTTTGATCTTGCAGCGCGTCATCCACGCGTTGAATCCTTGGGCGTTGTGCCGCTGGGATTGACCAAATTTCGCAAAAATCTTCCCAGATTGAACCCCGTGACGCGTGCCGACGCTGTCATGGCAATTCGCGAAATAACAGCGTGGCAGGGTATGTTAAAAAAACGCCTGGGCACGCGCTTTGTGTATTTGGGCGATGAAATGTATTTGATGACGGGCCAATCCGTGCCAAAGAGATCCGAATACGATGGGTTTCCGCTCGTCGAAAACGGAATCGGCATGGTTCGTCGTTTTATCGACGGATTTGAGAATCGGATTGAGGACCTCGAAAATTTGGCGTTGCCACCGCAGCGCTTTGTACTCGTAACGGGTATGTTGGGTACGCATTTTTTGGATGAAATGGTCAAACGTCTGAACCAAATTTCGTGGATTGATGCTCGTGTTGTACCTGTGGTCAATCACTTTCTTGGCGAAGGAATAACGGTTTCTGGATTGCTGTCGGGCAACGATATTGGTCGCGCACTCATAGATGCTCGTATCAGAAGCGATGAGACCGTTCTTTTACCTCCCAACTGCTTGAATCATAATGGTCTATTTTTAGATGATCTTTTGCTTGACGACCTGGAGCAACAGGTGGGCTGTCGGATCATTGTGGGCACTTACGACCTGGTGGAGACCATTCAAAACGCCGTCGGGGGTGTGTCTGCTTTTGTGGGTGCAGGCAGTGAGATTGTGGCGCACCCGTATATCTCGTCACATCAGATGGAGAATTAGGCAATGGGCGTCGTGGCGATTGTGGGGCGGCCAAATGTCGGTAAGTCAACGCTCTTTAACCGGCTGATTGGCGAGCGCAAAGCTGTAGTGGATGACTTTCCCGGTGTCACGCGCGATCGCAACTATGCACAGTGTACCTGGAATGGCAGAACCTTCACGCTGGTCGATACGGGTGGCTATGTGCCCAATTCTGACGAAATAATCGCCGGTCTGGTTTCTCGACAGGTCGAGCTTGCTTTGGGGGAAGCGGACCTGTTGCTCTTTGTGGTTGATGCACAGACTGGACCTACAGATTACGACGCAATTATGGCGCGCAAGATCCGCGATTCGGGTGCATCCTATCGGCTGATTGTCAACAAAGTCGATAGAGATGAGAACGAGGCCGATGGCACGGCCTTTTACGGTCTCGCACTTGGCGATCCACTATGCGTTTCTGCTATCAATGGTCGGCAATCGGGCGACTTGCTGGATGAAATCCTTACAGGTCTTCCAGAAGAAGATGGCGACTCAGAAGATGAATTGCCCCCTCGAATTGCGGTATTGGGCCGCCCGAATATGGGCAAATCTACTTTTGTGAACCGCCTGCTGGGGCGGGAACGGGTGGTGGTAAGCGAGATTCCAGGTACGACGCGCGACGCGATTGATCTCTCGATGAAGCGCAATAGACAGCCATTTATACTGGTTGACACGGCAGGTTTGAGACGGCGGACGCGCATTAAAGAGCAAGTCGATTTTTACAGTTCGCTGCGTACGGTGGAAAGCCTTGAGCGATGCGATGTGGCGATTGTGCTGGTCGATGCTGTAGAAGGGTGTACAGTACAGGATGTCAAAATCTCAGAACGCGCTGTCGAACTGGGCAAAGGGCTGATCGTGGGCATCAACAAATGGGACCTGATTGAAAAAGACGGTCATACAGCCGACAAAATAGCCCAGCAAATCCGCTCGCGCTTTGTACATCTCGAAAACTATCCCATTGTTTTTTTATCGGCACTTACGGGGCAACGCGCGTGGCGCATTATTGATCTGGCTCTGGATGTAGCACTGAAACGTCGCCTTCGCATTCCAACGGGTGAATTGAACGACTTTTTGACGCATCTCAATGCAACAACGGCTCCGCCAACAAAAAATGGACGGGTCTTTCGCATGTCTTTCTGTGTTATGCCGCGCAGTGCACCGCCAACCATTCTCTTTTTTACCAGGCGGCCCAAGGATGTTCCCACGCACTATCGTCGGTTTTTAGAGCGCAGGCTCAGACAGGCGTTTGATTTTTACGGCACTCCCATCCGCATCTTATTTAAAAAGAAGTGATATCTATGCGTCCAGGTGGCATAAAAAAGCTCTATTATTCGATCCGCGAGGTATCGGAACTCACCGGCATAGAATCCCATGTTCTAAGATTTTGGGAGAAAGAATTTTCTCAACTAAATCCCAGACGTGGCCGATCGGGCAATCGCGCGTACACAGAGCGAAATATCAAGGTCATTTTGGCAATTAAGGACTTGCTTTACGCCCAGAAATACACTATTCAAGGGGCGGTTGAAAGGCTGAAGATAGACCGCAGTTTATGGGAAAATCAGAGTATTGAAGACGCGACGTCTAATGTTGAAAATCCACTGGTTGAATTACGGCGCATGTTGTTCGAACTCAAGCAACTTATAGAGGGGGGAGAGGCATCGGATGCCGGGAAATAAAACTTGCGTTATGCTATATAGTTTCTTATATTTAAATTCTGATTATAGAGTGTGCTTCTGCCCACTCTTTTGGGTATATGGGGTATAGATAGAACTATCAGCCCGATTAA
>VXRD01000038.1 GCA_009838845.1 Gemmatimonadota bacterium
GGTCTGGAAAAACGTGGGGGGAAGAAGTATATGATCGGAAATATCATCTGATCAAGCCGAGGCGGGGAGATATTATCTTGGTTAGAACGGGAAAGCAAAAAGGAAGAGCGATTGGCATTGTGCAAAAAAATGATTATGCCGAGTCAGGGTTAAACGAAAATAGCAGAATTCATGTCTTGTGGATAAACAAATCAACATATGATTTATCCGGGCATACAGATGAGAGGAAATTTCGAGAGGCTAAACCAGGCAGGAAGACATATTTGGCTTTTGAGAAAACGGATGGCTACAAACCTTCTTTTCACTTGATTAATAGTTTGACAGGAAATTCGATTAAGAACGGACCTGATATAAATGAGCCACCAAAACCAGATACCCCAGATACCCCAGATACCATGAAACATTCATATTCTTTGAATCAAATCCTCTATGGTCCTCCGGGTACGGGTAAAACCTGGAACACTGTCAATTATGCTGTGGCGATTATAGAGGACAAGTCTTTGGATACAATTAAAGACGATAAAGACGCAAGACAGCGATTTGATGAATTAAAAAAGAACGGCCAGATTGCAATGGTGACATTTCATCAGAACTTCACTTATGAGGATTTCATTGAAGGCATCAGGCCCGTTTTGAAGGAGAATGAAAGTCGAGATAGTCAGGATATTCAATATGAACTGTCCGAGGGTGTTTTCAGGAAAATTGCAGATCGAGCGAATAAAAACAGGACGGGACAACCAGAAGACCCCAAATATGTCCTGATCATTGACGAGATCAATCGCGGCAATATCGCCAGGATTTTTGGCGAGTTAATCACGCTGATTGAGCCATCCAAACGGATTGGAAGCAAGAAGGATGAAACAACAGTTACTTTGCCTTATTCGCAAGACTCTTTCGGTATGCCGGATAATCTCTACATCATCGGCACGATGAATACCGCTGATCGCTCCATTGCCCTGTTAGATACCGCGTTGCGGCGGCGATTTGATTTTGTTGAGATGATGCCGGATTCAAAGCATGACAGAATCAGTACTGATATTGAGGGTGTGGACTGTCAGGAATTGCTTGCTGCAATGAACAAACGCATCCGTTTCCTGCTTGATCGGGAGCATCAGATTGGGCACACGTATTTCATGGGTGTTGATGATCTGGAATCTCTCGAAGCAACTTTCAAAAACAAAATCATCCCGCTGTTGCAGGAATACTTTTACGATAACTGGGAGAAGATTGATCTGGTATTAAACAAAAATGGGTTTATTCAAAAAATTGATATTCCAGAAGATTTGCGTGGATCGTTGGTAGATGATAACCGTGAAGTCTATGAATTATTGTCCTTCGATAGAGAGGGATGGAAAAAGTCGGAAAGTTACCAAATGATCTACGAAGAAACAGGAGAAGGTGATAACGATGGAACCGAATAGGATACTTGACTATGCCCGTTATCAAAGAACCTATCGTCGTTAAAGAACATCAAGAACTGAAGAATCTTAGCCCGGACGATCAGCAAGACCTGGAGAAGTTTGCCCTTGAAAACCAAACGGACGAGGAGGGCAACTATCGGCCGGTACTGCAACTTAGCAATGGCAAACTAAAGGCCCAAAACTATGTCGGTATTATTGAAACGCACAAAGGGACCGTGCTCGAAATTCTGCCAAAGGTAGATTTTGTCGAAGACGAAGACAAGGAAAAAACTAAAACCAAATGGTATTTTTTTCAAATGCTACGGGATTGGCGCGGGTTCAAATCGTTGGCGCAGTTCAATCTGAGTCACATAAACGCTGTGCGGCGTTTCAATATGCTGGAGGTGTTTGTTCACCTGTTTCTAAACAATCTCGTTTTACTAACACAGCGAGGTCTCGCCCGTCATTATCAATCGGAGGAAGACAACCAGCCTTATCTGCGTGGGCGAATTCTGTTTCCTCAGCATATTCGTGAAAATGTAGCTAACCGTGCGCGGTTTTATGTCGGCTATGACGAATTCAGTGCCAACCGCCCGGCCAATCGCCTGATTCACAGCACCATTCACAAACTGATGGGGTCTGTGCGGCAACCGAGAAATCAACAGTTGCTCCATCAGTTGCGTATCTGCTTTTCCGATATTCCGCAGTCAGCGCACTTTGAAAGTGACTGGATGCAACATCGGGTGGATCGTTCGATTCAGCATTACGATGAGGTGATGCAGTGGGTCGGGCTGTTTCTGTTTAATCACGGGCTGACCACGTTTGCTGGCAAATATGTCAACCAGACATTGTTGTTTCCAATGTGGGAAGTGTTTGAGGATTTCGTTACGGCGAGCTTGCGACGGTATCAGCGACAATTTTCCGTGCGCGAGCAGGGGCGGCAAGAACCGTTGGCCCATATTGATGGCAAAGGTGTTTTTTATATGAAACCGGATATCAGCCTGATGTCTGGCAGCAAGCCAAAATTCATCCTGGATACCAAGTGGAAGCGTATTAACGGAGAGGGAAGTGACCCAAAACACGGCATCAGCCAGGCTGATATGTACCAGTTGTTCGCTTATGGAAAAAAGTATGGCTGCAAGCAGGTCGCGCTTGTCTATCCAAAGACGGAGCAATTTCAGGAAATATTGCGCTACAAGTTTGATGAGGAATTGTCTTTGTCTTGTTTTCCATTTGATGTGACCGAGCCCCAGGGCAGTGTGGAAGAAGTACTGGATCATCTGCAAAATAAACCAACGAAGGTGATACAGTAGGCAGTACATATCTTTCATATTACCGCCCATTCATCGCTCAAAATGTACACTTTGACATCCGAGATTGTTCTACGTCAAACAGGCGATCCTCAAATTCAGATTGTGAACAAGGAGGCAATACAGCATATTGAAGATAAAATAAGAGTATTTGAGGCTGTTCATACAATTTGTCGCGCGATGCTGTGATAATTGGCCTGATATTTGCTTGAGTTCTGATTGTTGCGTTTGTCCAAAATACGACCAACCTTCAGACCAGGCATCTCAAATGGCCGAATTTGATACGATTTCTAAAAACCTCATTCAGAAATACCCCAGTGACTTTGCCGGATTCACCCTCGGGCGCGAGGATGTTGAAGTTCTTGCAGTCATTGACACAGAGCAACTCACTGTTGAAGCACACCAGACCGATAGCCTGATTCGCGTGCGTATGGATGACGAAGAGGTATTGGTTCACAACGAGTTTCAAACCACGGACAGCACCAATCCACCTATGCCGCGCCGCATGGCTGGCTATATTGGACATGCTATTCGACAACACGGTCTGCCGATCTATTCCAACGTGATCTACCTGCGTCCCAATGCAGGGCGGCGCGATACCGGGTACTATGTCCAGGAGCATCTCCACTACGAAATCACGATTCGGTATCGCGTGATCAGACTGATTGAGATAGAAGGCGAGCGTGTCCTCGAATCGGGGCAATCGGGTCTGATCCCATTCACGCCATTGATGAAGCCACCTGAAGGGATGGCCTCGGATGTGTGGTTGCATCAGTGTATTCATACGGCTCGGACGCGCCCCATCGCTCGGTCATCCAGAGCCGATTATCTCGCAGGCATGGTGGCGTTGAGCGAGTTAGTATATGCTTCTGAAACCATTTCTGATATCATATTAAAGGAGGGCATCATGGACATCTTGCGCGAATCATCACTTTTTCAATCCCTTACCCAACAAAGCAGAGAGGAAGCCAGAGAGGAAGGCTTTGAGGAGGGTAGAGAGGAAGGCATTGAACAAGGTATCCAGGAAAGTATCCAGGAAGTGTTGGAGATTCGATTTGGTCTGAACGAGACACACCCCCTATTTGCTCGCATCGCGGCTATTGACAATGTGCAGCACCTCAAGCAGTTGCGCCGCGTAGCGATACAGGTGTCCAATCTTGATGAATTTGGACGCCTCTTAGATTCAACTGCGTGACGTGATTGCCCAACAAATGAATTATATACGCCCCTCATATAATTCTCAAAGGAAGACAATATGAAAGCAAGGATCATTGGAGAGCGACAGTCAGATGTGGTGCCTGCACCTGTGCCGGAGCCGAAGGAGGATTGGGCGGTGGTGAAGGTGCATGCTTCGGCGATGTGTACTGAGTACAAGACGTGGTTGGCGGGTGATCGGCGCGAGGTGATCGGGCACGAGGGTGCTGGCGAGGTGGTGGCGGTGGCGCAGCCGGGGCGGGTGAAGGTGGGGGACCGGGTTACAGTGATGCCGCAGTATCCGTGTGGCAATTGCGCTCTGTGCCGCGCGGGTGATTATGTCTATTGTGAGGATACGTATGATTTTGCCGAGTTCACGGGTACCCGCGATGGCAGCGGTACGTTTGCCCATTATGTGGTCAAGCCCTCGTGGCTTTTGTTGCCGATCCCGGAGCGGGTTACGTACGAGCAGGCGACGATGGCGATTGACGGTATCGGCGCTTCTTTTGGGGGCATGCAGGCCATTGGCGTGGGTGCTTTTGATACGGTGCTGATTACGGGCCTGGGTCCGGTGGGGCTTGGCGGGATTATCAATGCTCGGTTCCGCGGGGCGCGGGTGCTGGCGGTGGAGCCTGCGCCGTGGCGCGCTGCGCTCGGTTTCGAGTTGGGCGCAGAGGTGGTGCTGCATCCTCAGGATGATCCGCTTGCGCGTATTCGAGATTTGACGGATGGTCGCGGGGTTGATTGCGCGGTGGATTGTTCTGGTTCGGTGGCGGGGGAGCGGTTGTGTATTGATGCGGTGCGGCGGCGCGGACGGGTGGCGTTTGTCGGTGAGTGTTCCCAGGAATTGCCGATTAAGGTGAGCCCAGATTTGATTCGCAAAGGGTTGCTGGTGTCGGGGAATTGGCTGTACAATATGCAGGATTACGAGGGCGTGATGCAGGTGATCGCGGAGTCGCCTCTGATCGATAAGCTGATCAGCCACGTTATGCCGATGAGCAATATCCAGGAGGCTTTTGGTCTTCTGGCCGCTGGCGAAGCCGCAAAGATTGTGCTTCATCCCTGGGCGTAGTGCGTTTCTTTTAGCACGCTTTCAAGCCAGGCTCTGGCGCGCCTGCGATATGCACTTTCTCTGTGCATCCATAGATCCGTATGCGGGTGGACGATTTTGCCTTCGGGGATGTTGAATATCTGGTCGGTTGGTACGTCCAGAAATGTGAATTGCGCCAGATTGAGGTGCGCTTTGAGGAATTGATCTTTTACCCTGCTGGCGTTCTGTCCGCAGATGAGCACGGGCCTGCCTTCTATCCGTGCGAGACGGGTGAGAGCGGATGCGCGGTCACTCTCTGGATAATCCCATTCTCTTTCGCCGTCAAAATGGTCGTGGGTGAAGATGCCTTTCCAATAGGCTGCGATCTCGTCATCTGCAAGGCCGATGTAGCTGGTGCCTATGGCTCCGCGTGAGAAGCCGCAGATGAATATGTTTCGTAGGTCGCCTCCAAATTTTTCACAGATCCGCGGGAGGTTGGTCTTGCAGTAGTTCACGGTTGCCTTTTTGTCGCCCCACCATGTGACGGTGTTTTCTTTTTTTCCCTTTTCTATATATGGCATGGTTATCCAGATAAATCCTCGTCCCCCACTTATGCCATACCCCAGGTTTGCATCTTCTACTTTCCCAGTTGATTTACACGGTTCCCATTTGTTGCCGGTGTATTCGACGATGACGGGGTATTTGCGCCCGGGTTGCCAGTCTATGGGCAGGTATAGCGCGTGGTGTACATCGGTCCCTCTGTACTCCGGTGCAGTTTGACGCACACGCCTGCCTGGACCAGGTGCTTCATCCGTCATAGCCGGTGTAACGAGGTCTAATGGCATGGTCTCTCAGCTTGCGAGGTCTGTTCAGGATTCCAATTCGTCGAGCCAGCGCGCTACAACCCGACTGCCTTTTTGTATTTCAGAGATGGCTTCGTGGTCGGGTTGCTCCTGTTCGTCAATCAGTCCTTTTCGGCGGAAACGGTTTCGGATATAACCGCCACAAAGATGCGCGCCTATTGCGCCGGGGTTTTTTAGAAGACCGTAGAGGGCGTCGGCATACCATTTCCCATCCGCGAGATGATATTCCCCATCCAGATATTTTCCGCTGTCATCCGCGATGGTCTCCCGTGGGCGGGAGCCGTCTGCCCATAAAACCGGTTTTCCCGTGGCGGCGTGCCATTCGCGCATGTGTGTGACCGGGTCTCCGAAGTCCTGAAAGCTGAGTACGTCAACGTACGGGTCGGCAGCCTGTACAATTTCCATTGGGAGTGGTGCGAGTGCTTCGTATCGGTCTCCCAAGATTAAGTGATGGGGATCATAACGGCGAATGGCGTCGTGGGTGATTTTGTAGTATCGCTGTGCCAGGTTGAAGAGTTCAGTCCGACCCGCTTGCGATTCCAATCGTGTGGGATCAAACATGGGTCCGCGCCAGGCCGTGTGTGGGGTTCGGACGTGAACCCAGGTCGGACAGTCCGAGTAAAAATAGCCGATTAAGTTCGGTTCGTCTCTCAGTCGCGCGCATTCGGATCTGGCGACATAATCGCACCAGTCCTCAAAGTCTTTGCTGAAGATGTCGGGATTTTTGTGCCATGCGTTCCACTGATGTGTTTCGATGAAGGGTAGCAGGTGGCAGTAGGGCATCGATAGGGCGCGATATTCTTCCAGGGTGAAGCTCGGACTGTGCGCGTGTTTTAAGATGGTTACATCCTGTACCCAGCCGACGGTGTTGAATCCCCAGGCTTTCAGGTCGAGCGATACGGATTCGCTGATCCACTTGATGCTGTTGTTGTCGTATTTTTGTTTCCAGCGGGGCAGATTTTCTGGATACAGTAGTGGGGAGGAGTCGATGTGATTCAGTCCAACCGAGAAGAAGGGCTGTCGCTCCGGTGTGAGCAAGATCCAGCGTTCTCCGGGTTTTGCGAGGGTGAAGAATCCTTCGGGGGATGTTTGTGTTGTTTCGACTGTTTCGATTACGGTATTCATTTAGACTCCTCGGATAGTTGTTACACTTTGACTTTGTACTTGAGGTCGTTGGCTTCATCACCCGTTATGCCCCGAAATCCCCAGCAATGTGGTGCTTGTTCTTTGATGGTGATTTCGATGTCCAGGGACGAAATGGATAATTGGCTTTCGATTTCTTTGAATAGTGTTTTGATCAGGTTTTTTTGGGTTTCCATCTGGCGACCTGCCATCATGTTGATTTCTATGACGGTGTATGCATCCGTACGACCACCGGGATAGTAAAAGTCTTCTTTGTCCATGGGCACAAAGCGGTGTGCCCGTTTATCTTCTGGCATGCCGAGGACAGATTGCATACATCCGTGAATCACATCGGATAATTTTGCTTTTATGGGATTCAGTTTTTCTTTGATTCCATATACGACGATCATTTTCATTCCGGAAAGTAAGAGATGCTCCATAAACAAGATAGAACCAATGGATCCTTCGTTGGATAATTGATCTGTCTGTAATTTTATTTGTCAAATCAAATCATCAAGTTCTTCAACAGGCGAGAAATATCCCGCGTTAATAAATTCTTTCAACAATTGGTTTCCTTCAAGCAACGAGATTGTGGACTGTCTGACAAGCGCACCAAGAACACCAACACTTCCCGAAACACGTATTTGTTCACGAAATCCGATCTGACGAGCCTTGCGATCATCAGTGAGAAGTTCATGGTTACGGCATATGGCGATAGCCAAGCTGTCAGATTCACCGTTGCCCAACTCCAATCTATAACGTTGTGAAAGATAGATTTCTTTGGGATCTGTGATATCGATTTGATTTATCCACGATAAGTCTGTTTCAGAAAATAAGCCTCTGCTGATACCCCGTTGAAACTCCTCCCTGACTGCCTGAACGATCAATCCACGATTTCGGCAGAATAGTTCTAATAGTTGAAGGTGGTTTGTACGTGCAAAATTAGACAATACGGTATTGTCAATAATGATCACTTCGTACGCCCCATTTGATCAGCAGCAGCAATTTCAGCTTTTAATTCATCGACGGATTGACTCCCTTCTCTCAGTGGAATGCCCTGTTTGAGAAAGCGTTGTCGCAGTTCTTCTCGATGAAGACCGAGAAGTTCTGCTGCTTTGCCGAGGTTAATATCACCATCGAGATAAGCACCGATCACCAGTTTTTCAAGACGTACGGGGTTTGATTCATAGAAATGATGGAGTACATCATCTATCAAATCGGGGTCCGTTTCGCTCATTTTTTCGAGTTGCTTAATTTGCCAAGAAGCCATTTTACTATTCCTGTGTAAAGAGGGATGGTCAACGGAAATTTTTGGATTAGTTTGTCCATTAAAATATGGACAAGGTCGGAATAAGTAGCAAGTCCAGATAAGAAATTGATTTTATGCATGTTGGTTGCGAGTAATAATACCGCGAGATTACTGACTTTTCTCAGAAATATATCTCTTAAACAAGATCAGATTACCCCATCCTCAGGCTACGATCTTCAAGGGACAGGTCAATACGGATGTTGCCACGGCGATGCGATTCTCTTATGGCGATGCCGATTTCAAGGGCTTCGCGACCGAACTCGCCGGGGCAGATGTCCTCGCGGCCCTGTTCAATAGAACGGCAGACGCCTTCGATGGCGTCAACCATTGAGCTTCTGGGATGCCAGGGTCCCGGGAGATGCGTCTGGGTGGGCGCGCCGGTTTCGGGATGCGGGGTCCATATTTCGAATTGGGCATGGGCGTTGCGGGAGATGATGCGGCCGGTTTCGCCGATGAATTCCAGGGACCAGGCAAAGGAGCTGGTTTCGGAGCGGGAGTTTAAGATGGTGCGGATGCCGTTTTCATATACGATGATTCCCGATCCGGGGATGTCGGCGTTGGATTGGGCTTGTTTGTCTGTGTCGATGAGGCCGACTACCCATTGGGCAGGGGCACCGGCAAAGAGGCGGAGTAAGGTCAGGGTGTGGCTTTGAATATTGGAAAGGCTGGCGGGGCTGTGGCAGATCATTGTTTTTAAGGGGCCAATGACGCCTTCGGCAATGAGTCGGCGGGCGTTTGTGTAGTAGCTATACCAGTTGAGGTGACAGGCCATTGAGAGGATGACGTTGTTTTTGGCGCAGACATCGATCATGGCATCGGCATCGGCCAATGTGCGGCACATTGGTTTGGTGGCAAAAATGGCTTTGACCCCCAGTTCGGCCAGGCCGACCGTGATTTCAGCGCGGGGTTCGGGGCGGGTGGTCAGACATACCACGTCGATTTGTTCTTTTTCGACCATTTCCCGGTAATCGGTGTACAGGGCTGATACGTCCCAGCGCTGTTTGAAGTCCTCGAGTTTGGCGGGGTCATCATCAGCGGCAGCTACAAGATCGATCCCCCGGGCTTCAATCATTGCAGGCGCGTGTGCCCAGGGCCACGGGTAATGGGGCATGCCGATGTGTTCGTCGTCAATGGTGCTGCCCATTCTGCCGCATCCTACAACAGCACCGCGATAGGTATTTTGGGGAGCGGTATCTCGTACGGTCTGAAAGGCTTTACCTTTGGGTTCGGCCATTGGGTTCTCCTTGAGGTGGTGAGCGTCATCTCGTTTTTAAGCGTGTAGCATTCTCATGAATGTGTCATAGTTTGAATAGTCTTCAACCCAAAACTCACATTTCCCCTTTAAGCGTGGTCCTACGCCTATGAAATGCCATCCCAATTTTTTGGTTGCCTGTATATCCCACACAGCATCACCGACATATACGACGCGATGGAAATCATTTCCCAATGCAGATAGACATTTTTTCATGATTTCCACACGCTCGTCGCTATTATCACTGGAAAATAGAACCATATTTTTCAAGTTAAATCCCGCATGCCTGAGTTTCATTTTGGCGGTATGTTTCCAGCCGCCTGTGGCAATTCCAATTTTATAGTGCTGATCAGATAGAAGTTTGTCAATCAGGCAGATCGCCCCTTTCTTTGGGCGGCATTCGCCGCCATTTTCAAGATACTGTTCAATCAATTCACCGAATTTTTTGCGGATTTCTTCAATTTGCCCCTCTTCTTGAATTTTATTTTCTTCCATTATTTGTCGCAACAGACCTGAATCCGTTACGTTTTTGTATTTGCTCCAATCATCGTGGATGCAAACTTCACCCAGAACCTCTCTTATCGCAGAGATGTAATAGGCTCCATCAAAATGAGAACTTTCGACCAGAGTTCCATCAATGTCAAATATCGCGGCAATCATTGTCATCGCAGTTCGTCATGAGAGTGCGCGTTGGTTTTTTAAATTGTTATTCAAATATGGGCAAGGTTGGAATGGATTGCAAGTCCAGATGGGAAAGATGACATTCTAAAGTTCGGTGCTGGTTGACTTTGGTAAAATGGGGTTGTATTTTCGGGTGCCAGATGTTTGGATCAATGTATGGGAGGGATTATGAAGATTACGGATGTTAAATATCATCGTTTGCGCTATCCCGTGACCGAGAAGTTCGGAAATTCTTTTACGTGGATTACGGAGCGGTCGTCTATCCTGGTGGAGATTTCTACCGATACGGGTATTACGGGATGGGGGCAAGGGGCGGGATCGCTTGGGGAGTCGGATATTCAGCGGCATG
>VXRD01000039.1:0-25260 GCA_009838845.1 Gemmatimonadota bacterium
TTTCAACAGAAGAGCGTAGATTCTCATCTAAATGTAAAGCATTTCTCCACAACTGATAAGAGAATGGATAGATAGGATTTTCTTTTTGCATTGACTTCACGGTGGCTTCAGCCATAACAACCTCCTGAGGCTTTTCACCTGTGCGAGTATAATTTTTTTGATAATACGGGATTAGGGATTACAGCGCAACCGATTTTTCAAAAAATTTCCCAAACCGATCCGCACAAGGCCCGAAAACGAAGCATTATGAAATTGCGTGGATCAGGTAGAAAAATTTGGCAAGGGTATGAGAAAAGGCTACGCCTCGAAAGACGTAGCCTTTATTGTTTGCCAGAAGTTATGGGACGTTACGCAGGAACCACCGCGACCACTTGGTCAAGCGGTACATATCTTTCACCTGACCACCCATTCACCGCTCAAAATGTACACGGTATTGTTCTGCACCAAACGGGTGAACCACAAATTCAGGTTGTAAAAAAGGGCACAATACAGCATATTGAAGACATAATAAGGGTATTTAAGTACTGTCTATACTATTTGTCGTGCGATGCTGTGACATTGGCCTGATATTTGCTTTGGATTCTGACAGTTGCGTGTATTCCAAAAAGACGCTAACCTTAAGATCCGGGGCATCTCTTATGGCAGATATTGACACCATCTCCAAATACCTCATTCAACACTATCCTGACCACTTCGCACATTTTGCCCTCGCACGAGACGACATCGAGGTAATTGAAGTCATTGAAACGGAGCAACTCACGGTTGAAGCGCGGCAGGCCGATAGCTTCATCCGCGTGAGAATCGGCGACGAAGAGGCGTTGGTACACAACGAATTTCAAACCACGGACAGCACTAATCCGCCTATGCCGCGCCGCATGGCTGGCTATATCGGACGCGCCATTGAGCATCACGGTTTGCCGATCTATTCCAATGTCATCTACCTGCGTCCCAATGCTGGTCAGCGCGATCCTGGATTCTACGAGCAAGCCCAGCTTGGCTATCGCGTGGTGATTCAGTACAATGTGATTCGGCTGATCGAAATAGAAGGCCAACGCATCCTAAATACGGGGCATTCGGGTCTGATTCCTTTCACGCCGTTGATGAAGCCACCTGAAGGGATGGCTGCGGATGCGTGGTTGCATCAGTGTATTCACACGGCTCAGACGAGCCGCATAGAACGGACGCGCAAGGCCAATTATCTGGCATGCATGGCGACCTTAAGCGAGTTGGTGTATGAATCTGAAACGATTTCTGAAATCATTATCAAGGAGGGTCTCATGGATTTGATCCGCGAATCATCCCTTATTCAATATTTTAAGCGAGAAGGCAGAGAGGAAGGTCTTGAGCAAGGTATTTAGCAGGGAGGCAGGCAACGTGCCATTGAAGATCTTCTCGATGTGTTGGAGATCCGATTTGATATGCCCGAGACACACCCCCTATCCACTCGCATTGCCGCCATAGACGATTTGCAACGCCTCAAGCAGTTGCACCGTGCGGCGATACAGGTCCCCAATCTCGAGGCATTTCAGCGCGTGTTAGATGCGTGACGTGATTTTCAGGGGACTATATAGAATAGTGCCGAAGTAGGGAATGAGAAAAGGCTACGCCTCATACAATGTGTTGACAATAGATCATGGAAGACCTATTGTAAAAAAATTTTAAAGGGACACTTATCCAACCAACCTGAAGAGAGATGCAGCCATGAAGGCCAGGACACTTAAAGATGAAATTTCCGCGTACAACAAATTGTGCGAAGAGGGGCTTGAGCTTGACCACTTTGGTAAGTGGATCATTATCTACGAAGGTGAACTCAATGGGGTCTTTGATACGGAGGATGAAGCGATACTCGAAGCTGTCAAAAAATTCAGAGACCGCGTTTTCTTGATCCTTCAAGTTGGGGCACCAGAAAGTCTATACAGAAGTGGATTACCTACTGTTTTGAGTGCTGCTCCCACTATTAAATTTGAGAGCGCACAATGCCAACAAAATCTACCAAAGTAGGATTTGAAAATCCGGATGATCTAATCGCATCAGGCCCAACAATGATGGTTCTTGTTGGGCTTTCTTATGATGGCACAACTGGAGATGTGAAAATAGAGGTTATGGGATAGATTGAAAAAAAAGAGAATGAGAAAAGGCTACGCCTCGAAAGACGTAGCCTTTGTTGTTTGCCAGAAGTTATGGATTAAGTAAACGCGATGTGTGACTTCAAAAGTGAACAAGTCCGAAAATAAACTCATTGTGTTGCGTGTGTTCACGCGACGAATGCTCTGCCAGTGGATGAATCAATAAAGATTGACTGTTTTGGGCAGGTTGATGATATTGAGTAGGTTAGAGTATGATTCAAAGCATGACGAAATACAGGGACACCGCTATTTTCAAAAAACAGGGAGATACATGGAACGGCAGACATATGTGGTATTTCTCATACTTTTTATTTCCACCCCTCTCTTCGCGCTCACGGGTCGCGTCATCAATCAGACTCTCAACCGTCCCGAACCCGATGTCGAAGTCTCGTACATCCTCCATGAGACTGGAGACGTCACCGTCGTGCGCGACACCACCGACAACAACGGCCAATTCATCC
The DNA here is from genome assembly GCA_009838845.1 of Gemmatimonadota bacterium. NCBI lineage: Bacteria > Pseudomonadati > Gemmatimonadota > Gemmatimonadota bacterium. The sequence continues at coordinate 2,588 of VXRD01000039.1, forward strand.
TCGATGTCCCTTCAGACCCGGGCGCCGAACCACCGCCCATGTTATTTGCCCGATACAACGGCATAGACTACCCGGGCAACCCGGCACCAGCGGGCGACACCGTTGACATCCCCGTATTTGAAACCACGGAATCCGACACCGCCATCTCGCTCTCTTCACACCACATCCTCCTCGACGCCCAGGCTGGCACAGCCACATACATCTTCATCGTACACAACCACGGCGACCACACCTACCTCACGGGCGGCGACCACGGTCACGGCCTGGAAATACCCCTGCCCGACGGCGTAACCGACTTTATCCGCGCACCGCAAGGCGTACACCTGCACGGCACATTGCTCGTAGATCCGCGTCCCATCATCCCCGGAAATAGCCAGACCTTTTTCACGTTCTCCATACCCCCGTCCAACCGCATCGCACAACGCATCACCTATCCCACCGCGGGCATGGACTTGCTCGTCCAGCCGACTGACACTCCCGTCTCCACAACAGTACTTCGAGACCTCGGGGACGTGACATTGGGCACCAATGTCTTTCGGCGCTTTGGCGCCGAACAACTCGCGCCCGGCACACAGATCGACATCGCACTCTCATCGCCCGAGACCGCATCCAACTTACAAACCCCAATATGGATCGCTGCTGCCAGTATGGTCGTCGTCGCAATCCTCGTCCTGTACATGCGCACGCTCAAAACAGTGCCCAATCGGCGCACAATACTGCTCGAACAAATCGCCGACCTCGACGAGCGATATGAAAGCGGCGAACTCTCAGAAGACGATTACAAAAACAGGCGCAATGCCCTCAAAGCCGAAGTCATTGATCTGTCAGATAGCAACTAATGAACACATCGGCCATCGACATACAGAACACAACCCGCCGTTTTGGTCATATCACGGCCCTGCAAAACATAAACCTCACCGTACCAACGGGATGTATTTTTGTACTCTTTGGCCCAAACGGAGCTGGCAAAACAACCCTGTTGCGCCTCATCGCCACACTATCAAAACCATCATCGGGCGACATCCGGGTCAGCGGTATAGACACCCGGCACAACCCGCATGAAATACGAAAAAACATCGGATTCATCTCGCATCAAACCATGCTCTACGACGACCTCACAGCGCGTGAAAACCTCGCATTTTACGGACGCATGTACGGTCTCCAAAACCTCAATACCCGCATTGAAGAAGTCCTCCTCGCCGCTGGCCTGAAAGATCGCCAGCGCGATCGGATACAAAAATTCTCACGGGGCATGAAACAGCGATTGGCCATTGCCCGGGCCATCTTACACCATCCATCGATCCTCTTGCTCGACGAACCCTTTACCGGCCTCGACACATCGGCTCAGTCGGTATTATCCAGCATAATCACCACCCTCAAAGCAGAAGGACGCACCATCTTCCTCGTCACACACGACCTCGCGCGGGGCCTCGCACTCGCAGACCGCTTTGGCATCCTCTTCCAGGGCCAATTGGTACACGAAGCATCGACAAAAGACATCAGTGAATCCGAATTGCAAACCCTCTACGAAAACAAAACCACCCTTTGAAAATGCCTCTTTTCTTCACACAAACCCTCGCCATTCTCCAAAAAGATCTCAAAACCGAATGGCGCACCAGAGAACGCCTGAGCGCCATGGCCTTCTTCGCATTTCTGGTCGTCATCATCTTCAATTTTATATATGAACCCGGATCGCCAATCATAAAAACCGTAGCCCCCGGCATCTTCTGGATCGCCACGGCATTTGCAGGGCTACTGGGCCTGAGCAGATCTTATGCCATCGAAACACAAAACGACTGCCTGATGGGACTGCGCCTCACACCTGCGGATCCGGGCGCGATCTTTTTGGGCAAAATGCTGGGCAACACCCTCACCATGCTCATACTCCAGGCACTCATCTTGCCCATCCTCGTCATCTTTCTCAACCTGGAAATTGCACAGGAACTCCCGCGTCTAATTCTGCCCATCTTGCTGGGCACCCTCGGTCTTGCAGCCATTGGCACCCTCTTCTCTGCAATGTCGCTCAACACCCGACTGCGAGAAGCCTTCTTGCCCCTGCTTACACTGCCCATTTTCATCCCGGCACTTCTCGCAGCCATCGAATCCTTTCGCGCGGTTCTCGAAGGCAGTGAAATCACAGACTGGCTCGTGCTCAGCGGAGCCTTTGTCACACTCTACATCGCCGCATGCCTGCTCTTATTCGAATATGTCCTGGAGGATTGACAATGTCTCAAAAACCCTACATCCTTCCATTTGTCTTCGGCATTCTCGCGCTCATCTGCCTATCTATCGCGCCCTATCTGGTATTCATTTACGCCGGAATAGAAAAAGAAATGGGACTGGCACAAAAAATCTTCTACTACCACGTCCCATCTGCTTTCTCAATGTTCTTGGGAAGCTTTCTCTGCTTCGTCTTTAGCATCTTCTATCTCTGGAAACGCGACAAAAACTGCGACCTGTGGGCCGCTTGCTCAGCCGAAGTGAGCTTGCTCTTTGGCACCCTGGTCTTAATCACAGGCGCGATCTGGGCAAAACCCATCTGGGGCGCGTGGTGGGTCTGGGATGCACAACTCACCCTCACCCTCATACTCTGGCTCATTCTCGCGGCGTATCACATGTTGCGCACCTACATCGAAGACGCGGTTCAAAGTGCGCGCTATCGCGCAGTACTCGGCATAATCGGCTTCCTCAACGTACCCTTCATCCACTACGCCACCAAACTGTGGCGCACGCATCACCCGGAAGTGGTTCGTGGCGAAGAAATCAGCCTGCCCCCCGACATGAAAATCGCTTTTTTCTTTTGCGTCATCACCTTCTTCGCGCTCTTCTTCGCCCTGCTCTTCAAGCGCGTATCACTCGCAAAAGCACAAGACGAACTCGAATCACTCAAAGCCGAAATATAACTTTTTCCGGAGGAACTTATGCAACACCTCGAATACATGACCGCGGCGTACATCATAATATGGGTCGCCATCCTGCTCTACTTCTTAAGCCTGTCCAAACGCGAAAAAGCGATCTGGGAAGAACTGCGCGAACTGCGCGCCACCATCAACAAAGACAACATCCCATAGCCCATGGCCATCAAAAACGCCAAAAAAATTCTGAACCTGAAACGCCGCAAAATGCGTCAGGCAGAACAAAAATATCTCATAGAAGGCATTCGTCTCTGCGAAGAAGCACTCAAAAGCAGTGACACCCTCGAACAACTCATCTTCTGTCGCGAAAGCATCGCCCGCAACACGCGCCTCGAAAACCTCTACCAGGCGACTCTCGCACAACGCATCCCCATCCAGCAAACCGACTGGCGCGCCTTCAAACACATGTCAGACACGGACACACCGCAAGGCGTACTCGGCGTGGTATCAATGCCGACCTATGATCCCAAAACCGTCCTTAACACCAATGGTCCATTCCTCATCCTCGACCGCATCTCTGACCCCGGCAACCTGGGCGTCATCATGCGAACAGCCGAAGCCGCCGGATGCAAAGGCATCTTTCTCACCCGGGGATCCGTCGAAGTCTATAACCCCAAAGTCGTGCGCGCCACCATGGGCGCCATCTTTCGCATGCCCGTCTTCCCCCTCCAGGACGGACCCGCCCTGTTACACTCTCTCCGCCAGCGCAACATCCAGATCATCGCAGCACACACCAGCGGCATCTCTTTCCACAAACTCCAAACCCAAAATCCCGTTGCCCTCCTCCTCGGCAACGAAGCCTTTGGCATCGATCCCGCCCTCCTCGCCCTATCCCACCACACCGTCACCATACCCATGGCCGCCCCGGTTGAATCGCTCAACATCGCAGTCGCAAGCGGCATCCTCCTATTTAATCTCTCGCATAAATAAAAAACCCACCCGCCATCCTCGCGAGTGGGTTTCTGTGATCCTCATTGTCTCATCAATCAAATTCCGAAAGCTTGACCGTGCGGCCCTCCGAAGCCGAAAGATCGGCGGCAAAATTGACGCGGTGGGTCTCAAAAGCAATATCAAAATTCGTGCGCTCCATCGGCTCATTGGCATTGATACCATCCACAAAAGCCTGGAACTGCGGCTCATAGGGATGATCTGCCACATCGCCAGAATCAATCAGCGACGTCTCGAGCGTACTCCACCTCTCTTTGCTCATACCGTGCAACTTGTGCGAATAGATCCGATTGTCCAGCAAGCTGCCTTCGGAACCCACGAGATGAATATGAAAATAATAGGGCTGCAAGCAATCGACACACGAAGTCACCTTTGCCGCATTCCCATTGGCAAATTTGAGAAGAGAAACCGTGGTGGTATCGTATTCATACGGCTCAAAAATATCGGACCTCGATCTCGTCGCGAGACTGGTCACTTCCTCCACATCGCCATCCATAAAAAACAGACACGCATCCAGCGCGTGACACCCTGCGGTGAGCAAACTCGACCCGGCAAAATCCTTCTTCACATTCCATTCAAATTGACCATACCAGGGACCAATCCCGTGGTAGTAATCAACCTCGCCATAGTGCAACTCGCCGAGCAACCCCTCGTCAATAATCGAGCGGATCATAGAAAAGTGCGCACTAAAGCGACACTCAAAACAAACACAGGACTGCACACCCGCTGCCACAATCGCATCGCGCACCCGTTTGAGATCCTCATAAGACAGACATATAGGCTTTTCAATCAGCAAATGTTTGCCCGCCTCGGCAGCCGCAACCGCTTGATCGGCGTGAAATTTGTGTGGCGTGCAAATATCGATAATATGAATATCGGGATCTGCGATCATCTCATCGTAATTCTTATACGCCTTCAAAGGCGTGCCGTATTCTGCTGCAAGATCATCTTCGTTGTGATCCCGGCGAGAACATATCGCCGTGACATTTGCACCATTGACCGCCTTAAACGTATCAATATGCGCCCCAGCTACCCAGCCGAGTCCAACAATGCCGACATTGAGATCGCTCATGAAAGCCTCCGTGATTAAAATTTAGGTGTTAAACCAGCCTGTTTCCATAACCGCAACCTTGCATTAGGGTTTGGGAATGGGTTTATCCAATTCGCTATAGGCTTGTATCATTTCGTTGAGCGCATCTTGTAGTAATTCTGTGCATTCTTGTATTGTCGCCCCTTCCGTCACCACTTCTGGCCAATCCAACAGTTGCCCCATGTAACCCGACGGAATTGGCGTATAGCAAGCGTTGTATTGTTTCATTTTAATCGCCTGAGTTTGAGCCGGAGCTATCTTTTACCCCGGCTCATTTATTTTCAGCTTCCCCAATTCACGAAATCCGACTTTGAATATGCGGTTGAATTTCCTCGTATTCTGGAAAACGCTTCTCCTTGAGTTTGGAGAACACCAGTTCGCCATCAACCGTAACCTCAAAGCGACCACCGCTGGACGGAATCAGGGTAATAGCTTCGATATCCTGCTTAAATGCATTGACAATTTGATCCGTCATCCCGACGGATTGTGGTTCATAGCCTCAAGATGCGCAATATTCAATTTCTATCCGGGCCATGTGACGCCTCCTTTTAAAAAGAGTGGAGAGAGAATGAGCAACCTTGTTAAAGAGGCTCTTCGACATATCATGCCTCCCATTATAACCAATTAAAAAACAACCTGTCTAAAAAATGTACCCGTGCGTTTCGGCAGAAAAGACGCGAGATCTTCAAAATCCAGATCCACGCCCAAATCTCTCGCGGCGTGGCGGATGTTATCCCAGCAATCCGCACAGTCATCCCCGGCGAGCAACCCATCGACCTGCCTCGAAAACTCCTTCGCCTCTCCGCGATCCACAGGGAAAGGATAATCAGCCGTGCGGAAAAAGTCACCAACAAAATCATAGTGCCACCGACGTTCTCTGGAAAAATCCACATCCTTGCGATGTACAGAAAGCCATTCTACCGCGCGGATGAGATGATATCCAAAATACGCCATCGCCGGATTGGAAATCCGCGCCTTATTGTGCCTGGGACTCGCCACATGCACAGTGCGAATAACCGGACCGGGCCAATAAATATCTTTGCGATACCGATCCGTGCGGCGGTCATAGCCAAAGCCATCAAGCACAAAACCACTCGTCGAGCGAATCGTCAGTGCCAAACGCTTTTGTGAAAACCGATCGGGCTGGCGCGCCAGGGCTTCACGCGTAAAATCGGGAATCCCAAACAGCGCGCTATACGCATAACAGAACACGACATAAGCATGTGACACCGGCAACCAGAACAGATCGCCGAGCCGCCGGGACAGCGCATCGTATTTCTCATCCAGAAAAAACCGCCCATCCGACAGCGCATCAGCCACACACACGGGTTCTGTAGGAAACGCATTGACAAGATTCTGGATAACATCGCGGTTATTTTTCATACATCATTTTCCGATTGTAGCCCTTCAACTCTTCGCCGCTGTATCAATAATCTTGCGAACATGATCATAGAGCCTTTGTGCTTGTTCCGACGCATCAGAACGGTCTAAAGGGTCATCCGTCATTTCAGCAGCATCGTATCGAAAATTAACAGCATATGCCGTATATTCAACCAGATCCCAAAATGACTCGACATCACATCCATTCTCTTCGAGAATCGCAAGCAATCTCGCGAGATTGTGGATGAATGGAAACTCAACACCAATAGCGATAATCCAGGCTTTTAACGATTTCGCTATCGTCTGCTGAACATGAAAACCAAAAATTTCATCATAAAATACTGTCGCATCATCCATGCCCTTTAATGCACGCAAATTTTTTTCCGCCATCGAAAGCATAGCATGCGCCTCATCAACCTCGTTCATAGAGTACTATTCCTTCTTTCTGATTCTTTGGAATCAGCGAATTTGTATTTCCCAGATCGCCTGAATTCTTTCTCCATCTTCTGGCAATGGGCGACCAATTGTCCAATATCGTGTCCAAATCTCGCTGAAATTTCATGTCGGATTCTGCGAACTTCATTAATTTCTTTATCTCTCATTTTAATCATCCAAATCCTTATGCCTCTCACTCGCCTGCTTGTTCTGTTTCAGTTGAGCGACTTTAAGAACCCTTTGTATCCGTGTGGTGGCTGGATCGTAGCCATAGTTAATCTGCCGCATCAACTCAACGGCCTCCAGGCGTTCATGTGGCGTTTTGGCGTGCCAATATGCCTTCTCATCTGATTTCTTAGAAAGAGATGTCACAGAAAGTACACTCTTGTCCATTTTGAAGGTCTCTATGGCATTCAGGCGTTTCTCCTGATCAAGGCTGCGATGTCCCATCATGACCTCTCCTCGAATTGGACTCGGCATCTCTTGCCTCTGTTTTATCCAGCTCAATGAAACGTGCATCAGCCACTTGCACAAGGGCTTCATCTGTTAAAGGTCCTTCTGACTCTTTTCCCTGTTCCTTACAAAATGCAAGGTATTCCTCAATCGTTTTCTTCATCTTCCATCTGCTCATAGTAGGCATCCCAGACTCTGCAACTATCTTCTCAGGTATTGGGCATAGATCTCGTCAAAAGGCATCTTCCAATCGTAAACATCTTGAGCATAAGATAATATGTGAGAGCACCCAGTAGACTCAATGTCGTCAAGGTATTGAGCGAATTTGTCTATACACCTCATTGAAAAAAGTTGAGCTCCATATTTGGAAATTTCTTTGAATGCTTTTTCTTTCAAAAAACTGTGGCATTCTTTATCAAGGATCATTGCATCGCAGTAGGGCAAGAACGTTGCAATCATATCGAAATCCACGGGCATGCCAAGAGACCTTTTCTTTTGGCCTCCGGCCACTCGTCGTGCCTTTGCAGCGAGGAGAAGTGCAGATATTTTTAAAAAAGGGAGGTTCTTGAGTTGGGGTGAATTGAAATATTCAATGACTTTTTCTTCAATGTGAGCCTGTGACACTCCTTCTTTCAGAAACACATATTCTACACTTCTTTTAAATTCTACGTAGGGAGGCCAAGGTCGATGTATTGTATGGAGACCAAATACCTTGACAGTCTCTTCAAACCATTGTTCTCGGCTTTTGTATGATTCTGATCGCCATCCGTCATGCAAGGATGCGATTTCGGTCTCATCTTTAGCGCGTTTGTGTTGAATTTCTTCAATTTCTAATAGATGTGGGATGATGTGTATCCTGGGTTTATCCCTTGGGTGCCAATAGTTTATCCTACCTTTTAAAGCATCATGGTACTCAATAGTGGGTTCTTCATCGCCTTTCCCTTGGATCCATAACTGTGCATGCTTTTCAATTTGCCTCATTTTTATCGAATTACTGCGATGAAACGATACATGCCAGGATAAATATTCTGTAAGAATTTTCAGTTTGGGATAATAGGTCGTTGGTAATGATTCGATAGTATGATAATCTGATTTTGGACAAACAATGAGTTGTTTTCTGGATAATTGCTCTAACTTATTGAATAGAGTTCGCCAGATTGGGTTAAGGGGACCTCTGCGCGGGACTGATGGGTCAATGGATTTCAGCATTTCGCTGAGCGCAAATTGATCCAAATAGATGATTTTCTTATCTAACGAGGGCAAGAAATAGAGTTCCCCATGGCCACAGGCTGAACACTTCTGTCTGTACATTTTAGGTTCAATATTATCGTCCATGGAATTTGCATAAAAGCCAAAGCAGTTAGCTTTTTTACATTTGGGACAGTCTCGGTATGGAGGAGTTATGGACATGGGTTTGACCTATTTGCCTGTCAATCTGGTCAGTAAAGGAGGTTATTTTTAAAATGGGTCAGAACGATGCGCCAAAGACGGTCGCAGTTTTCTTTAGATGCTTTCATTTCCCTTTCTATATCTAAATCCGTTTTCAATCGCACGTTAAGTCTCGATTTTTCAGTAGCTGACTTAAAATCGTAGTCCTTCTTGCGAACAACAATATTTTTTACCCTACCCTTAATCGTAAAGATGTCTATCTGGTCATTATCGATAAAATGCGCCTCAATAGCATAACCTAAATCAGCAGTAAAAAACCAGACGCTTTGGGGCATCCTGACGCCATCATCCAGATATTCACTTACAAACACATCCTCAATTCCCGCCGGTGACATTTGGTTGGCTACGCGATACAGTTCTTCAGTGCGGTCAAGGTAAGGACGACGCATCCCCAACGATTCGAAGTACTCGGTAAATTCCTGTTTCATAATGCCTCCTCCTTATGTTTTTCTCTAATATCAACAATCATCCCTTCCACATAATGGATAATATGGCCCAAATAGTTGACAGCAAATTCGTCGCTTTTGTAATTCCATTGCCACATCTCATCATCGGGGTCTAATGCTGTCTTTCTTCTGTCTTCGTAGTATCTGTGTAGCAGGTTTCTCAGGACCTCCTGCAACTGCGTAGATATTTGAATTTCAATAGATACATTCACAACCTCTGTATCCCAATCTTCATTAGAGATCTCGAAATCTTGACAGAGATTCAAGTGTGCAGCATAATATCCTTCCGCTCTCGCTTCATAAGAATATTCCACATTTGTACCGCCCTGGTCACAAAATTCACGAACTGCCTGTACAAGATACTTGACGCCATCCAGAAATTTCACGAGCACCAGACATCTGACAATATCATTGATTCTGGAGAACGATCGTTGAGGAATGTACCATCCCCCTTCAGGAGGATCAGGCCAATTCGGATTGCTTACGATGTTTAGCCGGTATGTCTTTTCCAAAAATGAATGAAAAGGTTTGATCAATAATTCTGGTTCTTCTTCTGGTGCCATCAGCAGGTTATAACCTGTCTCATTTGCATAGGTCTGGTTGAGTTCCTGTAATTGAGCAACGAATTTTTGCCAAATCTCAGATGTTTGAAAATCTTGCCGTATCTTATTGGCTACAAAATTGTAGTGATTTTCGGTCCGCGTATCAATAGACACCTGCTGGTTTTCCCTTAGCCATCTTCGATATTCCTGCATTGATTCTGGTTTCCCATTCTCCACAAAAGCCCCTTTCTCGAATATCGCGATCAATTTCTATGCGATGCACTTCGTAAGCAGACAAGCCTCTCAAAGCATACTCAGAATTGTGTCTTCTTTCAAGTGCTTTTCTGATTGTGTGTTCAAATTTCCGGGTTTTGAGACCAGGGACTCAGCAGATACCTGAAGAACGGTATTTGCGCTTGACGGGTGCATGGTAGGTACGTAGATTTTGTCCTACTGTGCATCGCATTGAAAAACCATCACAAGGAGTAAAAATGGCCGATGTCAAATCCACATATCAGAAATTGATCGCAGAAATAAAACAAATCTCCCTATTGGGATCCTGTGCCGGTGTATTGGGCTGGGACAAACAGACCTACATGCCTAAAGGCGGAGCCGGGCATCGCGCCGAGCAACTCGCACTACTCACCGGCATGGTACACGAACGTGCAACCGCCCCTCAAATCGGCGACTATCTCGCAGAAATAGAAAACAGCGACCTCATCTCTGAACCGCATTCCGAAGCCGCAATCAACATACGAGAACTCCGCCGGGACTACGATCGGGCTATCAAACTACCCCAATCCCTCGTCGAAGAACTCGCCCGCGTAGCCACCATCGCGCAGCAAGTATGGCGAGAAGCCCGCGAAAAATCGGATTACGCCCTGTTCCAACCCCACCTCACAAAGATCCTCGACCTGAAACATCAAGAAGTAAGTGCGCTGAACACGGGCGAAACCTCTTACGACACGTTATTAGACGACTACGAACCCGGCGAAACCACTGAAAACCTGACCCGGGTCTTCTCGGGCCTGCGCGACGAACTCGTCGAACTCGTGGGAGCAATCGCCGAATCCGGCAAAAAACCCGACGAAAATATCCTCACACGTACATATCCCATAGACCAACAAGAAGAATTTGGAAAAACCGCCGCCGCACAAATCGGCTTCAACTTTGACAACGGGCGTTTAGACATCACCACCCACCCATTTTGCAGCGGCATTGGACCGGGCGACACCCGCCTGACCACGCGGTATAACACACACTTCTTTTCCGAATCATTCTTCAGCATCATGCACGAAGCGGGCCACGGCATATACGACCAGGGCTTAAACGACGAACATTACGGCACACCCATGGGAGGATCTGTATCCCTGGGCATACACGAATCGCAATCGCGCATGTGGGAAAACTTCGTCGGCCGCAGTGAAGCATTTTGGACACACTTCTACCCCAAAATGCAAACCGCATTCCCGGACGCACTAAGCGATGTCTCCCAACGCGACTTCTACGCCGCAATCAACGCCGTCGCCCCCTCATATATTCGCGTAGAAGCCGACGAAGCCACGTACAACTTGCACATCATGTTGCGCTTTGAACTCGAACAAGCACTGATCGATGGCGGGTTAAAAGCCGAAGATGTCCCCGGCGTCTGGAACGAAACATTTGAAAAATATCTGGGACTAACACCCCCGGACGATGCCCTGGGGTGCTTGCAGGACATACACTGGAGCGGAGGAGGGATAGGGTACTTTCCAACCTATGCCCTGGGCAACTTGTACGCCGCGCAATTCTTTGAACAAGCGCGCCAGGAAGTAGGCGACCTGAATGCACAATTTGCCGAAGGCGTATTTGAACCCCTGAAGAACTGGCTAACGGAAAAAATCTATTCGCAAGGCCAACGCTATCGCGCAAATGAACTCATCGAAGTCGTAACCGGAAAACCCCTGAGCCATGAACCCTTAATGCGGCATCTCAGGGCAAAATACGAACCGTTATACGGGATTTAGAGAACGGCAAACCTTCTGGATCGCGGCTAAAGCATGTCCCTGCATGGTGTTGAGCAGGGATCCTGCCGCGATGACAGCTTCATGCATAGCTTAACCGAATGGAGCGACCATTGAACAAACAACCCATCATCTTAGACACCGACCCCGGCGTGGATGACGCGTTGGCCATCATGCTGGCATTGGGATCCCCCGAACTCGACGTAATAGGCATCTGCACAGTAAGCGGCAACGTCCCTCTCAACACCGGCACGCGCAACGCACAGGGATTATTGCAACTATTGGACCGCACAGAAATACCCGTCTTCGCAGGCGCGGACCAGCCCTTAAAACGCGACCCCGTATTTGCAACCGAAGTCCATGGCGAAAGCGGCATGGGACAAGCCGTATTGCCAGAACCATCCCAAAAGATAAAAGGCGACGCCGTTGACTTCCTCGTGCAAACCCTATCCGATCAACCCGGCGAAATCACAATAATAGCCGTCGGACCCCTGACAAATCTGGCACTGGCAGAACAGCGCCAGCCGGGAACACTTCAAAAAGCCAAACAGGTCATCGTAATGGGCGGCGCCATTGCAGAAACCGGCAACTCAACACCCGTCGCAGAATTCAACTTTTACGCCGACCCTCACGCTGCCCATATAGTCGTCCATTCGGACGCGGCACTTCTGATCGTACCATTAGACGCAACGCGTCAGGTCGTATTATCCGAAACAGATATCGAAAACCAGATCGCCTCTCTGAAAACAGTCGCATCTCAATTCGTCGTCGATGCCGTACAAAACGTATTCGCACTCTATCGACAACTCGAACGCGAGCCAATCGTGTACCTGCACGACCCACTCGCCGTAGGCGCGGCCATCGCATCCGAACTCCTCCGCTCAGAAACCCTGTACATCGACATAGAAACATCGGGCGACCTCACCATGGGCCAGGTCGTCACAGACCGCCGCGGCCTGCCTCCGCCCTATCGTCTTGGAGAACCCGTCAACTGCGCGATGCACGTCAATGCCGAAGCGTTTTTATCTCTATTTCTAACGCGGGTTTTTTAGATACCTACGGCCTCTCTCGCAGCCTCATATAACTCTGATAGCGTTCAAGCGAGACCTCACCATCATCCACAGCCGCCCTCACCGCGCAACTGGGTTCGTGAACATGCGAACAATCGCGAAACCGACAACCGCCGAGAAACGGATGAAAATCTCTAAAAAGAACGGGAACATCTTCGGGACTTATATCGTACAGATAAAACTCTCGAACACCGGGCATATCGCCGACAAACCCTCCCCCATCAAGCGCGACCAACTCCGTATGAGTCGTCGTATGTATGCCCTCGCCCGTAGCCTTGCTAACAGGTCCTGTACGCAATTGCAATCCCGGTTGCAACCAATTGAGCAAACTCGACTTTCCAACGCCGGAAGCCCCCATAAAAAGGGTAATCTTCCCGCTCAGAACATCGTAAAACGCCTCTTTACCCGCATCGGAAATAATACTGGTATAAACCACGGGATATCCCATTGCCCTGTACGGACGCATAACCCGATCTGCCCAGGCCTCATCGGCGAGATCGAGCTTATTGAGACACAGTGACACCGGTATTTGCTGCCACTCTGCAATACCCAACATGCGATCCAGCAAAATCCAATCCGGATCTGGCTCACCCGCAGACACAATGGGAACAACCTGATCGATATTGGCAGCTAAAAGCTGCTCTCTATAAGATCCGCCAGACGCACGCCGAGAAACCTTATTGCTGCGGGGACACACCTCGCGAATCATACCCCTATTATCGGCACCCTCAGAAAAAACCACGCGATCCCCAACCGCAACCGGATCAATCACGCGCACCCGCCTGACAGACTGCACGCGGCGGCGGCGCGAACCCGGCGCAGCTTCGGGATATTCGAGCTGTTTCCGCAAACGAGTCGAAAGCGCGCACATCACCACGCGATCGGCGGTCTGGACGACATAATTGCCGAGGTGATGGCGGATAACAGTACCTTCATTATCAGATTTAGACATAGCTACTCAGAGCCTTCTCACTGTAATGGACGCCCCAAAATAACGCCCGCCAGATGTACTTGTCAAGCGCCGCAGCCTTTGCAAACGGGTTGACATTTAACGGGGTTTTCTCCATATTTCCCCGACATTTACAGACTGACTAAAAAAAGGAAAAATAATGAGACGCGACCTCAACCCATTTTTGTCGAACTGGGATTATGACCCCACTGATATTTGTGTACGCAAAATTCAGGGCCTGGACGGACGGAAAAAATTGCAAGTACGCCTGGATCTGGGCGTAATGCAAATGGAGTTAAATGATCGGCCCGACGGAACGCGTCCGCACGGCCATTTTTCATTGCTCGAATACTATTTAGACCAGCTCGAAGCCGAACAAGCGCAATCTGGCACAGATGAAAACTTTTATCTCGACAGAGAGGCGTGCCTCGAATTGAGTCAAGAGGGATTGTTATTTTATCACCGCTATGTCTGTCTGATGCGATTGGGCGATTTTGAAGCAGTCGCGCGCGACACCGCCCACAATCTGGCACTACTGGATCTCGTGCGGGCTTATGCCAAAAATGAACAAGACCGGGAAATATTTGAACACTATCGGCCTTACGTACTCATGATACACACCCGTGCGCGAGGTGAAGTCTGTTTGCAAAAAGGCGATCATTCCGGTGCCCTGAATCACATTGAAAACGGAATCGACAAAATTCAAACATGTATGGCAAATTCCGGCATTGAAGCAGACGAAGAAATCGAAGCCCTCTCGGAATGGGCCGAAGAAATAGAACGCGATCGTCCAATCACCTTGCAACAAAAACTGGCACAAAAACTCCAAAAAGCCATTGCCGAAGAGCGATATGAACAAGCGGCTCGGTTGAGAGACAAGCTCATCTCGCTGGAAAAAAACAATTTGTAAAAGCCTCAACCCGGGCATCACAATGCAAAAACATCCTGATTCTAAACACCGATGTGTTTTCGAATCGGGATTTTTTGTATCTCACCTGTAAAGGCCGTCAATGGGCTATGAATGGATCATAATCAGACGACACCTCTTCAGCGTTGGTCGTCGCATGGGATTAACCACAATCATTGCCATCATCGGTGTCGGGCTGGGCGTTGGGGCACTCGTCATCACCCTATCGGTAATGAATGGCTATGCAGACATGATCTTTGACCGCCAGGTAGGCATCAATCCCCATATAACCGTGCGGCGCCCGTACAGCGAACGCATAGAAAATTACGCACCCATCGTCCAATTGCTCGAAAAACATCCCGAAGTAGTCGGCGCCAATCCCGTCATAGAAACAGAAGGTTATGTACTGAGCAGGGTCAAAGATGTGGGCACTGTCACATCGGGCGTATTGGTGCGGGGCGTAGATGGCATTGTGAAAAGCAGCGACATCGCCCATCACATAACCGAAGGGAAAATGGAATTAACCCACATTGAAGGCAATACCTTTGGAATCGCAATAGGCAAAACACTCGCCGAAAAATTGGGTGCCTCCGTGGGATCAAAAATTCGCCTGTTGGCCGCCCCTAAAGACCTCACCAACATACCCCCCCTTCGCCAATATGTGATAACCGGCATTTTTGAAACGGGATTTTACGAATTTGACGCCTCACTAATCTACGTATCCCTCTCGGCTGCACAACGGGACCTGCAATGGGGCGACCTGGCGACCGGCATTCAAGTACGCCTCGTCAATGCATTTGAAGCCGATCGCGTCAGCGTTGAATTGCGAGAGACATTGGCGGCAACGTATTCCGATATGTTCCCCACATCGTGGATGTATGCCCAGGGCAATCTGTACGCGTGGATCCAGTTGCAAAAATGGGCGAGTTTTGTGGTCTTGAGCTTGATCGTGGTCGTCGCGGGATTCAACATCATCAGCATACTAACCATGACCGTAAATGAGCGCAGACGCGAAATTGGCATCTTAAAAGCAATGGGCGCAGCACCCAAAAGCATCGCCCAAATTTTTTCCCGAGAAGGCCTGATAATCGGAGCGAGTGGTGTATTATTGGGCAACATACTGGGCGGGGGTCTGTGCTGGATACAAAAAGTCTATGCACCCATATCACTCTCCGGCGATATTTACTTCATCAACGCCCTCCCCGTAACCATAAACATAGGGGACTTCGCAATGACCTCTGCACTGGCATTGTTATTATGCCTCGTATTTGCCCGCTGGCCCGCAAAACGAGCGGCAACACTGGACCCCGTAGAAGCGATTAGATATGAATAATACCTATGAATACTTCATCGCGCGGCGACTCATGCGCGCCATGCGCCAGCAGCGTCAGATATCGTTTACCGCAGCCATAGCTATTACAGGCGTAACCATTGGCGTTGCCGCCCTCGTCATTGTCCTGTCCGTTTTCAACGGCTTTTCGGCATTATTGTGGGACAGCCTGTTGAGCGTAAGCCCGCATATCGTCGTACAAAAACCCCATGCACAGCCCATGCCGTCCAACGAAGAACAAATCGAACAACTGAAAAAATTGGCCTCTGTACGCGCAGCAGCACCTTTTGTATCGACCGAAGGATTTGCGCTCCGGCGACCCCCTGGCGGCGAAATGATCCAGGCTGGCGTAGCCGTGCGGGGAATAGACGCCGCACAATTGGCAAAAATTACAGACCTCAAAGCGTACTTATGGGCAGGTGACCTCGACCTGAACATTCAACCACCCGACCCCGATCAGGATGCACGCGCTACCAGACGCGCCAAAATATATGGCACGGCCATTGGACGCGTACTCGCAGACCGGCTCGGCGCAGTAATCGGCACCGAAATCATGCTGGGACTGGTCCCCAAAGAAGTCTTAATGGGACAACAACCGCAATTATGGCCCTACAAAGTAACCGCCATCTTTCACACTGGACTGGATGAACTCGACTCCGCACTCGCTTTTGTATCGCTCGAAGCGGCACAACGTGACCTGGGGTGGCGCGATCAGATCTCGGGCATCCAGATTCGGCTCGCCGAGCCATTTGAAGCACATCGCATCGCACCCACCCTTCCCACAGGAACGGATTTTGACGTCAGAACCTGGATGGACACACACCGCAATCTGTATGCATCCATCCGTCTGGAAAAATGGTTTAGCTCCCTGGTACTGTGTCTCATCGTAATGGTAGCCGGATTCAACATCGTCAGCATTTTGACCATGACAGTAGGCGACAGACAGCGCGACATCGGCATATTAAAAGCAATGGGCGCAACGCCGCGTGCAATTGGCAAAATCTTCACACTCAAAGGCCTGGGCGTTGGCCTGACGGGCGTCGTCTTTGGCAATGCAATTGGCTATCTCCTGTGCTGGTCGCAACAAACCTTTGAATGGATCAAACTCCCCGGTCAAATTTACATCATCCAGGCATTGCCCGTAAAAATGCTCGCCATTGATTTTGTATGTATCTCTCTCGCATCTGTAGGCCTGTGCTTCGCATTCGCCCTCTTGCCCGCCCGCAAAGCCGCCTCACTTGCGCCCGTCGTGGCATTGAGAGAATAACCACACCATGCAAAAATTGAACTTCCCAATCTCATCCACATTTGACATTGCAAATCGCGACGGAAGCGAAATGATCTTAGATCCTCTCCGTCAAAAATACGTGGTATTAACCCCTGAAGAATGGGTGCGCCAGAATTTTGTCCGGTATTTAATCGAAGGGTTGGGCTACCCACAGGGACGCACCGCAATCGAAACCGGATTTGTATTCCAAGGCATGCAGTGTCGCGCCGATGTACTCGTATATGACGCAAAAGGAAAAGCACTTCTAATGGCAGAATGCAAAGCCCCCGAAATAAAAATCACCCAACAGGTCTTTGACCAGATTGGGCGATACAATACAATCGTACAGGCCACCTACCTCATTGTGACGAATGGCCTGCAACATTATTGCTGTGCAATTGATCGAAAAAACAACGCATATCGCTTTATAGACACACTGCCGCGATACGAGGACATCGCGTAAAATCGGGGGCAGGTAGTTATTCCGCTTCCAGAATTTCCGGATCCAGTTGATACCAGAACACCTCACCGGATTCAACGAGACCCTGTATCCGGTCATCTCGGCGCAAGCCCACAACAGCGGAAAATGCCTGCTTACCGGTAAATCTGGTCATGAACTCGGCATTTCGGAGGGCGCGGGTGGTGTCTCGCCCATTGGCGGTAAAGGAGATTTCCACAGCAATGTAGCAGAGAGTACCATTCTGGTCCGTGGCCTCTATAATCAGATCGGCGCGGCGGAAGCTTCTCAACTCATTTGTTGGAATGCCAGACGTGTCGGCACCGTTAATCAACTCCCACAGATCAAATTCGGTGAGGTCTTTGACCCACCGAAAGCCCATCTCACTGGCTATGAAGGGCGTCTCCCGAAGCGCCGCACTCCGTGCGTGGGCACCTTTGAGTATGCCAACATCATCCTGGATAGACGCCACTCTATTTTCGAGCGCGTCAAAGCGCCGGTTCGTAGTTTCGACAAACCTGTGCATCTCGGCAACAAAGCTATTCATCTCGGCAACAAAGCTATTCATCTCGGCGACGAATTGGTTGAACCTTTCAGGCAGCTCAATCAGTTCCCGCGTCAACAGCCGGGCACGCAGGGCATCCATCCACTCAGGATTGTCGTCCAGGATGCGAATGAGATCTTCTATTGTATGAATCGTGGTGTTCACAGGTTTTCCTCAATAGCCGTTTATCCATCGCCTAATCAGTGGGATTGGAAAAATAACTTGCCTGACCAAATCAATATATGGAAATTGCGCGCACAGGGCAATATAGCGTCTGTAAATTTTGTGATGAATACGTGACAGGATTGATAATAAGGAGGTTATACATGATTGATATACTGGGCTTTATCTTCGTAATCTTAATCTGCGCCACAACCGCGTGGGCAGAAGGAAACCACAGCAAATTGGTATATCCAGGACCTGACGGACGACTGGTCTATGTACCGGATGAAAAAGGCAATATAATCCCGGACTTCTCGCACTGCGGGTACATGGGTGGTGGTGTGGCACTGCCAGATGTGCCCGTCGTATTAACCGTCCACCCCCAAGCAGAAGGAGACGACACAGCGCGATTACAAGCGGCAATTGACGACCTATCTGCGCGCGCACCGGACGCCAATGGATTTCGCGGAACCTTATTACTCAAACGCGGAAAATATCGCATTGGTGGAACCCTGCACATTCGGACAAGCGGCGTCGTACTCCGCGGTCAGGGCAAAGGTGAAAACGGCACAGTATTGATCGCAACGGGAAAAGGAAAGCGCACATTGATCGAATTTAAAGGCCGGGGACGCAGACCGCGAGAAATAGAAAACACGCGACAAGCAATTGTAGATAATTATGTTCCTGTAGGCGCAAAAATATTTTCTATAGAAGATGCTTCGAATTTTGCACCAGGCGACGCGATCATCGTACATCGCCCCAGCACCGCAAAGTGGATTGCAACCATAGGCATGGACCGCATAGAAATGAGACACCCCGAAGTTCGGCAATGGAAACCCGGCTCCTACGACTTCCACTTTGACCGCACCATAACCGCCATAAAAGGCAACCAGATAACAATCGACGCACCAATGGGCAACGCGATAGAACGCGAATACGGCGGCGGATCGATTTACAAATACGAATATCCCGGGCGCATTGAACAGGTCGGCATCGAAAACTTGCGCGGTGTATCGGAATACGACAACCGCGAAAAAGATCATCGACGGGAAAATGAATATATCGACGAAGACCACGCCTGGAACTTCGTCGTATTCTCCTATGTACAAAATGCCTGGGCGCGCGACATCACCTCGATCCACTTTGGCTATGCGTGTGTAACCATTGGCAACCAGGCAAAATGGATGACCGTGCAGGACAGCCAGTGTCTCGACCCCGTATCAAAAATCACCGGATCGCGGCGCTACTCCTTCCCCATCCACGGACAATTATCCCTCGTACAACGGTGTTATACCCGGCGAGGGCGTCACGATTATGTGCTACACGCCCGCGTACCGGGACCAAATGCATTCGTGGATTGCGTAGCGGACATCGCGCACTCCGACACCGGACCCCATCACCGCTGGTCTGTCTGCACCCTATTTGACAACGTAATCGTAAACGGCAACGCCATCAACGTACAGGACCGGCAAAGTTCGGGCACCGGCCACGGCTGGGCAGGCGCACAAAAAGTATTGTGGAATTGCGAGGCAGAGAGTTTTATCTTACAAAAACCCCCAACATCGCAAAATTACGCCATCGGCTGCATCGGCGAGAAACGAGATGGACGGTACAGACGCGAAGATGGATACTGGGAATCGCACGGACAAAAAGTAGTTCCGCGCAGTTTGTACTTAAAACAACTCGAAGATCGCCTGGGCACAGAAGCCCTAAAAGCAATAGGCGCACACGGGAAGGAAAATTAAATGGCAAAACGCAAACGACGACCACAAGCGGGACCGGAATTTATGCGGCGCACACAGTTTAAGAACCTGGGCCCAACCGGGCAGGCGCGCAGAGAACCACCGCCCATGCCCGAATTGCATTACCAGGGCGAAACAATAGACCTACCCGAACCCGCGCAGATCGAAACAACGCAAATCGACCTGCGCCAGGCCATAGACGAGCGCAAAAGCGAGCGGGTATTCTTCGATGAACCCATCACACTGAATGAGCTAACCTACTTACTCTGGGCAACGCAGGGCGTAAAAGAATTTGAACAGGGCGAAACATTTCGCACCGTACCATCGGCAGGTGCGCGCCACGCATTTGAAACCTATATCGTAGTGAACAACGTGGAAGGATTGGACCGCGGGTTATATCGATACCTATCTATGGGACACAAACTGGGAATAATCGACCAATCAGACGAAATTGGCGAAAGAATTGCCAACACCACCTTGCAACCCGAACTGATCCAGACAAGTGCCGCCACATTCATCTGGACAACAGTAGCCGCGCGAATGACCTGGCGCTACGGCGACCGGGGATATCGCTACATCCACCTCGATGCCGGCCATGTGGGACAGAACCTGTACCTGGGCGCCATGGCCGTAAACTGCCGCGCCTGCACCAGTGCGGCATTCAACGACGACGAATTAAATCGGGCACTCAAACTCGACGGCGTCGGACATTTTGCCGTATATTTCGGCTCAGTTGGAAAGTAAATAGGAGGATAACCCCATGAAAATTGAAGCAATCGACTTTCTGATCGTGAAAAGCGAACCCGTAACCCCGGAATGGCGACCATTGCGCACCATGCGGGAATATCCCGGCGCGCACAAAGTGCGATTTGGTCATCGGCTCTTTCAAGGCGAGGGGATTCAGCTCACAAAAAGACCGGCTTACCTCACCCTGCTTCGCATCCGCACAGATGCAAACCTGGAAACCTGCGGTATTTTTTCCATGGGCTGGGCACAGGAAGACCTCGAATGGGCAGCGCGCACATTCAAAGTACAGTGGGAACCGGAAATCACAGGCACGGACGCCCTGGACCGGGAGTATATGTGGCACAAAATGTGGATGGCGCGGCGATATTTCCACATGACATCCACCACACCGCTCGCCCTCATCGACTCCCTCCTCTGGGACCTCGCGGGCCTGCACGCACAATTACCCGTCCACAAATTGCTCGGCGGCTTTCGCAATCGCATCCCCGCCTACCTCACCGAAACCGGCATACCCTACGAAGACACGCTAAAATCCGCCCAACGGGCTGTTGACGAGGGATACAAAGGCTTCAAAGACCACTCCATGCTCGGCGTGGAAACCAACCTCGCGCTCGCCAAAGACATACGGGACCTCGTAGGCGACGAAATGGTACTCATGCACGACCCGGTACAACAATACTCTGTCGAAGATGCAATCGTAGTCGGACGCCGACTCGAAGAACTGAATTATCTCTGGATCGAAGAACCCCTGCAGGAATTCGACATCAACGGCCTGAAGCGACTCTCAGACGCAATCGACCTTCCAGTAATGGCACTGGAATCCATCCAGGGCAACCCCTATCTCGCCGCGCCGTACCTGTCAATCGGCGCCATCGACATCGTGCGCCAAACAGGACTGGGCATCACCGGACAGATGAAATTGGCCAACCTCGCGGAAATGTTTGGACTAAACTGCCACGGGGGAAATCCCCATGTCGTAGCCGCAGTCCGAAACGACGACTGGTGGGAAGTCTCAGCCTGGCCGCCCACGGGCGCAGACAGATCCCTCGCGTCGGCATTTGCTGGCTTGATCGAAGAAACGACCGAAGTACGAGACGGCTACATGTACGTACCGCAAACGCCCGGACTCGGGCGAAAAGTCGACTGGGACCGAATCCAAGCGCAGACCGTGATGGAGATTTGAGCGGAGCGCAATATCGTCTATCAAATTAAAGAATCCAAAAAAGCCTCGTTGGTCAAATTGCCAACGAGGCTTTTGAAGGAACATATCTTTCAACATAACCCTCATCCATCGCTCAAAATATACACTCTCACCGCCAACGCCTGCGCCCTCCCTTTCTGTTTCGACAGGCGATCCACAAATTCAAGTTGTAAACAAGACCGCAATACTGCATATTGAAGTCATAATGAGATGCATGAACTTCTTTTGACCCTTTTTATCACTCAATTTTGTGATAATCGCATTTTTGGCCCGATATTTGCTTGCGTTCTAACTGTTGCGTGTGTCCAAAAAACGGATAGCCTGGTTTGGACGTAACAAAAGGAGAATGCATGAACGAAGTTACAGAATTGAGAGGCAGGCAAACCGAACACGCGGAACGACTGATCAAGTTGGAAACGCTTATTGAGCGATATGACAAAGACCAGCGGGATTTTGTGAAACGTTATGAACAAGACCAGCGAGAAGCACGAAGCTGGCAAAAGTGGACTGTCACCCTCATGTGCGGCAGTTGGATTACGCTCATGGCGGCTATCTTTTTGAAGTAAAAGGAGAATGCGTGAACGAAACTACAGAATTAAGAGACCGGCAAAGCCAACACGCGGAACGGCTGATCAG
>VXRD01000039.1:25270-42597 GCA_009838845.1 Gemmatimonadota bacterium
ACGAAACTACAGAATTAAGAGACCGGCAAAGCCAACACGCGGAACGGCTGATCAGATTGGAAACGCTTATTGAGCAGAACCAGGAACGTGTGAACCGTTACGAGGAAGACCAGAGGGCTTTTGTAAGCCGTTATGAGGAAGACCAGCGAGAAGCGAGAAGCTGGCAAAAGTGGACTGTCACCCTCATGTGTGGCAGTTGGATTACACTTATGGCGGCTATCTTGTTGAAGTAAAAGGAGAATGTGTGAACGAAACTACAGAATTAAGAGACCGGCAAAGCCAACACGCGGAACGGCTGATCAGGTTGGAAACGCTAATTGAACAGAACCAGGAACGTGTAAACCGCTATGAGGAAGACCAGAGGGCTTTTGTAAATCGCTATGAAGAAGATCAGAGGTCTTTTGTAAGCCGCTATGAGGAAGACCAGCGAGAAGCGAGAAGCTGGCAAAAGTGGACTGTTACCCTTATGTGTGGCAGTTGGATTACGCTTATGGCGGCTATCTTGTTGAAGTAGTTGTAAACCCTTTTTCCCGATTTGTCATGAATTGTCCCCTCCTTTACCCCAACCACGGCTTTCGTGGGAACCGGGCATACACGTACTGACTGTCGTACGTATTGTCATCTGCGTAGGACGAACGAACGCCCAGCAACTCGCACGCATATCTCTCGATCTCTTCATCCACCAGATCAACACCCAGGCCTGGACCCTCGGGAATCGCGATATAACTATCGACCACCTCGGGTTGCGGAGCCATCACCTCATACCGCGCCTGAACATCGCCCGTTCGGTGCTCCCAGATCAAGAAATTTGGCAGCGTCGCACACAAATGAAGAGACGCGATCTCCCCCACCGGACCCAGCGACCCATCGTGCGGCGCAAACTGGATATAGTGTGCCTCGGCCATACCCGCGAGCTTCTTCATCTGAGCCAGACCCCCGAACCGCCCAGCATCCGGCTGAATAACATCCACAATCTCGCGCTCAATAAGCTCCCGAGCACCGAAGACATAGGCGACTCGTTCCCCGGCAGCAAGGGGGATATTGATCGCTTCGGACACGCGCGCAAGCGCCTCCACATTCTCGGGCGCGACCGGTTCCTCGTAAAAAAACACCCCGAACTCTTCAAGTCTGCGACCCATAGAAATCGCATCGCGCGTCGTCATCCACGGCATACCGTGCAAATCGACCATAATATCGATATCGTCCCCCACCTCATTGCGTATCGCCGTAATATCGCGGATACAGTGCTCAATCCCCCCCATCTTGAGACCAGTAAAGCCTTGATCCACGAGTTCCCTGGCGCAATCGGCCGTATTCGCGTGCGTGTACACCCGCAACCGCTCGCGCATTCGACCGCCCAGCAATTGCCAGACCGGCATATCAAACGCTTTCCCCTTAATATCCCACAGCGCCGTCTCAATAGCCGAAATCGCACCCGCGCCCACAACGCCCGACATCCCGTGGGTTTGCAAAAACATCTTGCTCCACAACCGCTCGATATTAAAGGGATCCTCACCAATAATCAAACTCGCCTTGTGGTGAATCTCCGTCTGAATACTCGGCCATGCAGTCGCCTCTCCCACGCCATAGATCCCCTCATCCGTAAAAACCCTGCAGAACAAAAAATTTCTGCCATCCTGCCCAGCAGTATAGGTCTTAACATCCGTAATCTTCATTCTCTCACCCCGCGATCATGGATCGCAATGAATCTCGTGCCCCTCTCCGGGAAACCAGAAAACATCGACAAAAACACCCAGAAAAACACCCGCGATATAGCCCATAATCATCCCCAGGAAAAAGGGCGCATAGCGCCGATAGCGCTCCAAACCACCCAACTTCATAATAATCGTCTTCACACCCCACATCAGGAAAATACTAAAAGAATTATCCTGCATCTCGACCATGCCACAGATCGTAAAACCAATGGGATGGATTGGAAAACCCGGGAAGCGATACCGCAGAAAGTAGAGCGTACCTGTAAAAATGCCGCCAATACCCATAAACAAAAAGCGATTCCAGTCCGTAAACAGCACATCGCCCTGAATTCGGGACACAGCCAGACGGCTAAAACCCGCCCCATTGAGAGATCCAATCCCCTTAAAAGTCGTCCGGCCAAAATTGGCACTGCCAATACCGTAATACCCCTGGTATATGACGAATATAATAACCACCGCCGCACCGAGCAAACAGCCGATGAGCACAGTCGGCGCCACGGCTTTGCGGCTGCGCTTTGCCATCGCCATGCTCAACCGCGGAACATGCGCCATCTGCGTCGTCGCAAACGTCTTCCCATCCGCCACGAGACTCATCGTAAGCGTCAAAATAGAAGCGCCAGCAGGCCCCATATTCCCAACACCGACGGCATGCCATGTAAACCCCGGCGCCGTGAGAGGCACCCGAAGATAGACCAGACCGCTCTCCACCACAATGCGGGACATCCCCACAAACAAAACGAGCATCGCAAATGACCATGCGAGAATCGTCTCCGCTCCCATACCCGCGCGCCAAAGCCAGAGAAAAACAAAACCGCAACACGCCAGCAAAAGCCAGACAGCCGTGCGATAGGACATAATCTCTTCGGAATCATCTACACTTTCATCGCGCAAAAACGCCTTGCGAAAAATATCTCGAAAATGAGACCGCGCAATCCAGAACCCCCAGCCGACAAAAACGGCCATCCCCCCAAATGTCATCCAGCCAATCGCCGGATGGCTCGAACTCCACGGATCGTTCGGACCCAAATCCAGGCCAAAGCGGTTGAACAGCCCCACCACACAGATCTGAACCACATGGAAAAACCACAGGCTGAAGAGCACCTCCAGCTTGGTAAAATACCCCAGACAAAACGTGAGCAACACAAACGTGGTCACAATACTCGGAAAGCCCGGCGCAACCGAAATCACATTCCGCCCATATCGCCCTGCCAAAAACGGAAACATCGGCAAATTGACCGTGAACCACGTAAACACATTCCACGCAATAATGGCAAACGTAAGGCCAAACCCCCATTGAAAAAGGCGATTGCGCACAAGCGTCCTCAGCGTACCCGTCGTACCCGAAACACCCGTGAGTTCCAGCAGCGCGGTGGCGACCGGAAAAGACAGCCGCTCGTATTCCATCCACTGTTTCCGCAACAAAACGCTCAGACACAGGTGAATCGCCAAAATACTCGCAATCAGCGCACCCCACCAGAAAAGCACCGAAAACCACTCACCCCACGGAAACGCTGCACCGGGCACTTGCCCCTCGTAAAAACCGCGCACCGCATCGCGATTGGTAATCGTCGTCCAACTCGGCATGTATGGCAAGAGAAGCTCGTCGAACCGATTCTCTGGCGACGCGTAATACGCAGGCATCGTCAGCATCTGCAAAAACCACACCGTGAGCCACTCGCCCTGCATAGTAGATGCGACAAAACCAATACAGCAAACCGTGAGCAATTCCGTCGGAGAAAACCCGATACCGCGCCGCTCGAGAAAAGCGTTCAGAATCAGAAGCCCCACAAAAGGAATGAGCATCGCCATCGAAAGATGCGAATGGTCAGCCCGCGTTGAATTCACCACAAAACTGGTATAGGTCGGCCACAGGGGCATAAGCATGGCCATACCCAGCCCAATCAGGAGGGATCGTTTGGTAATAACGGAAGAGCCTTCAGCGGTTTCTGATTTGGGAAGGCGCGGTTCTGGAGATGCGGACATAGAATTTGGGATTGATGGTGGACTGAATAAGGGGATTTGCTGGGGACGGCACAGGAGCCTGTCCCGTAGTGACTCTATACGGGAACCGTCCCCTACGATGATAGTATTATCCGATTTGTTGTAAAGACAACCAACTACTCTTCATTAACCGCTTGCATCAGCGCGTGGATGTATCCATACGTGTACGCAAAACCGACCTGCCTCGATTCGGGACCGGAAATACCCGGAACGTGATCGGGCATAATCATATATTCGTACCCGACTTCTTTGAACGTCCGCAAAGCCTTGAGCATATCCACATCGCCCTCATCGGGAAACACCTCGACAAAATTGCGAAGCCCACCCTTGATATTGCGGAAATGCACATTGAAAATCTTCTTGCGCTCTCCAAAATAACGGATCACATCATAGGCGTCCGCACTGGGATCTTCCAGGCTCTCGGACATACAGCCCAGGCAAAAATTCAATCCGTTATACGGACTATCGTACAAATCGATAAACTTCTTAAAACCATCCACCATACCCAGCACGCGCGCGACCCCTCGATACGTCGTCCCATATCCGATACCCGGATCCGAGGGATGACACGCCATCTGAATTTTGTACTCCTCCGCCACGGGCATAATATTCTGAAGCCAGTGATCGATGCGCGCCCACATCTCGTCTTCATCCGCAGCACCGCCTTCAAACTCGCCCAGAGACTGGTCCAATTTATCGTACTCAAACGACGACAGCCTCGCGCCCCCGCGTCCGTATCGCGGCTCTGTCCGCATATGCCCCAAAATCGTGATATTGTAATTAAGCCCGCGCAACCCTGCCTCCGCCGCCATTCTAACCGTCTCGCACATCCGCTCAATAGCCCGGTCACGCTCGTCGCTTGGACCCAGGAAAATCGCGCCAGCTTCGTTTTGGAAAGCATTGCTTGAACCCAGCGGAATGTGAATCATCTCCAAATTAATGCCGTATTTATCATACCGATCGCGCATGGACTTAATCGCATCGGCACTCCACTCCGCCCAGGGTCCCTCTGGTGTTTGATCGACATTAAAAACCCCGAGTTGCGCGAGAATCTCGATATCCGTGTCGTTCCGACAAGCCACCTGCGTTCCGATATACATGGTAACCTCCAATTTGTGAAGTTAGAACTGCGATAGTGCCAAAATACGTTCCGATCCTCTCAATGTCAATGTGTATGATTCGGCTTTTTATTTAAAAAGCTCTGTGACAAAAAAAGCCCCGGAGCAATAAGCTATAGGGCTTTTATTTTTTGTAACGATCAGCGGCCAGCTAAAAATTTCCAGGCTCGCGGCTCAAAATCCTGCCGCGATGACAATCTGCCTCTTCACACTTCTTACTTCCCACTTCACACTTCTCAATCCCAGGGCAGCGGAACCCTTAGGCGCGCGCTAACCTCGCGTGCGTTTTCCTGCTCCATCTCGCCATAGCGAATACCCTCGGTGCGATGGAGCGCCATGCGCTCTTCCTCAATCGCACCCGGCAACAACGCGCGGTCCTGTCCCGGCATCGGCTCGTACGTCTCGCGCACCGTTCTCACCATGTGATCTGACTCAGCCCGGAAAACCTCCTCGGAAACCGCCTGATCAACGCGGATCGCAAGAACACAACCACCCGCACCTGACGAGGGCCATTTCTCCTTCATCTCATGAGAAGACGGAAGACCGGTCCCCGCCAACCCCCCCCCCATAATCGAAGCCACCGCCGTGTACCCAATACTCTTAAAAAACGCCGCTGGAATCATCTCGAACAAAGCCTCAAACTCCGGACCCCGCTGGTAATCCGCCAAAATACAGGTCGCCGCATCCAGAACAATCGGAGGCTCGTCCCCAGAGGGAATCGCAAAACATATTGGAGGATTGCCAAAATAGCCGAGAAGCGGTCCCCTGCCATCCCTCTTTGCATTTCCCTGCTGCCTGCCCTGCACGCAAAAACCAATACACCCCGCCTCGGAACACATCCGCGCATAATGACCCGCCGAACCAATATGTCCCACATGCCGCGCCAGCCCCATACCCATACCCACCTCTCTCGCTTTGCGAATCGCGTGCTCTGCCGCACGCACCATCGGGAGATACCCCACCGTACCATCCCCATCAATAACAGCACACGTCGGCGTCTCACCGATCACCCGCACATTGGGACGCGGATTGAGACTCCCATTTTCAAAACTCTTGCAATAGCCATTCACAGTCCGCGTACCGTGGCTGCGAACACCTCGCAGATCGCTATTGACCAGCAGGCGACTGATAACCCGCGCGTGCTCGATCTCAAGCCCCGCCTTCTCAAAACAAGCCGCAGCAAAATCCAGAAGGCGATCTTCATAGACGTGAACAAAAGATTCAGGAGGTTGATTCATAGGAAAAATCCAAACGTAAAAGGTAAAAAAAAAAGAATATTATCTCTATTAGTAATATCTATGTATTTAGCGTTGATATACGTCGCGCCGATGAGCGATACGATTGATGATAACGCGTTGATTTGCATCGTCAATTTCATAAAGAATGCGATAGTCTCCTACGCGAATACGCCACGAATTTGGGCGACCAACCAGTTTTTCTACACCTGAAGGACGTGGCTCAGATTCCAGTTGAAGAAGATGTCGGTTAATGCGTTGACGAATATGGCCCTGCAGCCTACGGCGTTCTCGTTCTGCCGATGAACGCATGTGAACAGCGTAAGCCATTGCTATGGTACTTCTCCCGTTTCACGGAGCAAATCGCGCAAAGGCCGCGTTTCGCTATTCTCCTCATTCGCCTCATCCATTAACATGGCGTCAACAGCATCCTGTAGATGGGGAGGAAGCGTCTCCCAGTCTGTTTCCTGAGCGACCTTTTGAATTAAAGTCTTGAAATCGTCATATCCAAGTATCACCTCAATGACCTCGCCCGAGTCATCATATACCCATTTTGGAGAACGTGGTTTTTCGAGAATGCGTGTCATATTATCCTCAATCTACTTTGCTATCGTCTATTTTCCCGCCCCTCATCTCATGACCACAAATAAACCTCTGGGTCATCCTCAGACATGCCGATAAACGACGCCAGCACCACGCGGGGCTGAGAGCCTGCGACAAAAGGAACTTCGTGAATCGTCTCCGAATAAAAAAAGTAAAGATCACCCGGTTCCAGACTGACCTGCACGCGCGCAATCCCCTCCTCCTCTGCGTACTCGCGAAACCGCCTCTCCTCGAGAGGGCGTTGAAACTCAGGCGACATAGGTGCCCTGTACAGGACCCCCTCGCCGCTATCACCTCGATCCTCGCTATTCTGAAAACACAGCACACCCGCAAACTGATGTCTGAACCGGGAAACCGTAAAATTGTAGCGCTTGGAACGCTTGGACACGGAATCGTAATGCGGGTAATGCCCCACGCCCTCGTGATAAGTTCTAAAAATAGAGGGACCGTAAAGACGACCGTCAACGCTCCGAGCCGTCATAACCCGCTTATCCGGAAGCATCCTGGCAAGCGCATCGTACAGCGTCTTCACGGGATCCTCATACCCGTCAAACAAATACGAAAAAAGATCATGCGTCTGACGAGAATGTTCGTAAAAAGCATCTGGATCATTCCCGTGGTGACCCAGACTCGTACCGATATCGACCCGCCGAGGACTACCATCACCCACCTTGCGCGGATCGTAGAGCAAACCGCGCTTGTAAAACCGCTCAATAAGCGCCGCACAGTGATCCGACGGAAACGCGCGGCGCACGATAACAGCGGGAATATCGCTCGCCATCATCGCATCGAACGGCCGCGGAACCTGCGCGAGAATCTCATCAACCGTACCCTCAACAGGGGACCAGATCGCTGTTTGAGACATCGTAATCTCTCCTAATCTAAAAACTCAAGCACTCTCATTCGGTCAATCCAGCGCTGGCGCCTCGGATCTCCGTGGACATTTGCCAGCCAATGCGGCGGATGGATCGGCTCTGCAGGGCGATCGAATCTGACCGCAGTATCCGCATTCGACCTCCCCTGCTCCCGCGTCACGCGCTCTTCCTCAGCAGTCTTGGGATTATTGTAATAGACAGCCGTACACATCCGGCGATCGACACCACCACCAAGACTCGCATGCCAGAGCCGCAGGTCAAAAGCCACCACATCTCCCGGCTCTGACGCACACACAAAAGCCGGTACCTCGTCGAGATCCAGGCGAGACGCTTCTCGCGCCTGTCGCAACTCATCGTGGAAAGGACATATATGTGAACCCGGTAACACGCGCAACGCGCCGCTTTGTGCATCTACTGGCTTGAGATAAAAAGCGAACTTAACGCCATACTGGTGGGGACTCCGCGTATCCGGATGCCACTGTGTATCGCCCACATAGCGATTGGCATCGCAAGCCACGCCAAACACATCCTCCCCGTAGAGCTGCTCTGCCACCCTGCAAAACCTGAGATCTTCCAGCAAACCCGCAAAAAAGGGCGTATCCGATCCCAGCATAGGCACCCAATGCCGACGCGTACCGTCAAAAGGCGCGTGTCGATACGCCGCTGTCAGAGCCTGCTCGAACTCCTCGTTAATCGTCTTCAACTCGTCCTGATCAAACACCTGCCGAAGAATCAGAAATCCGAACGTCTTAAAATAGTGGACCTCTTGCTCCGTCAGCATAAGCCCCCCTATTCTAAGACACAGAACTCAAAGGCTCTGAAATCGCGGCAACCTTCTCCTCATCCAATTCCATCCCCAACCCCGGACCTTCTGGCAAAATCACATAACCCTTCTCGTATTGTATGCGCTCCTTAACCACATCGCTCTCGTACAGCAACCCACCTGTCGGATCGCCCGGATAATCGAGATTTTCCACCACAGAACCAAACGTCGCCTGAGCCGCCACGCCAATGGACAGCTCCTGCGTCGTACCCACCAGACACGACAGACCAGCCGCATCGGCAACCTGCGCGATATGCAGCGCATTTGTAAATCCCCCCGCACCCGACAAACTGATATTAAAAATATCGACATATCGGTGCCGGGCAAACTGATAGGCCTGATCCAGTGAACTGACGTGCTCGCTGATGGGCAGATCAATGCGCTTTCGCACCTCGTATTGACCCTCCAGATCTCTCCGGTCAGAGACTGATTCCAGATGAAAAGGCCTGTAGTACCTCAGCAAAACATCCAGCGCCTGCACCACCCGTTTCCACTTATGCGCGCCGCTAAAATCGAGCGACTTCAACACAAACTGATCGCCCCAGGACGACTTCACCCCATCCAAAAAAATCTCATCCGCCTCCACATTGCCGCCGTGATACAACCGAAACAGATCCTGCCCCTCTTTCATCCGGCGATTGACACGCGCGATATTCGCCTCGGCATCTTCCCTGGAATAATTCCTGAAAATCGGATAACACACGCGCCACTTATCCCTCAGCGCTCCGCCAAACACACCTGCAACCGACTGCCCCTGAATCTTGCCGACCAAATCGAAAAGACCGATCTCAAACCCCGCTCGAATCGCCCCACCCATGCGGAACCGGGACCTCGCTTCAATGGTAATCGTACGCCACGCCAGCGGATCCTTCCCCACGAGCAACGACTCGTAGGCACCCTTGACATCATTGAGATCGTACATAACACTCCAGTCGTTCACATCGGACATCTCCCCCAAACCGATCAATCCCTCATCCGTATGCATGCGAACAATGACGTGACGAGACAAATGCCCAGTCTCACGCCTCGATGCAACGGGGGTCAAATCAACACTTGTGATCTTCATAACAGTTCCTCCTCTGGTCAATGCCAGGTAGGGGGTGTACAACTCCGCCAAAAATTCATCCATATGACGCATAAATCGCGCTCTTACTGCGGCGTATTAACCTCAAACTAACGCATTTTTTTGGCAATATCAAGTATTACTGAGGACTGGGGACTGGATGACAGGCAAAACCTCTGGATCGCGGCTCAACTTCACGCCGCAATGACAGCGAATGGGGGCTAACCGCCGATCACTTCAATACTTTCGCGCCAGCGGATCTGCACCGAGAACATTGGGATGGGCGATTGCATTGCGGAGGGCTGTATAGAGAGGAAGAAGGCACTCGACATTTTGCGCGAGGGATCGTATCACAAAAAGATCGGGCCTTGGGGAAGCAAAGGAAAGCAACAAAGAATCCTGCGAGGGTTTCAACAAAGGAGTGAGCGATTGGGAAAGACTTTTGACCAGATATGCAAATCTCACAGAAGAACCAGCAACAAAAATATTAAAAACAACACCATAAACCCCAAAAGCGCCTGCATATACCGGCGACAACGTCCCCGGCTCAGAATAATAGCGCTCCACCAGAACCGGACGTTCGGGCGTATGCACAGTAATATCAGACCGGTAACTCGTGTACCCAAAACACTCGCCAAAAGCCACGCGTCCAGCCGTATGACCATCAGCCAGCACCAGACATGCGTCAGACGCCAGATGCCACGTCTGCGCCTGCTCAAAAACACTTCGCGAGTATGGAACAACGGGATCGGGCAAAACAACGGCAAGGCTCCCGGCTTCCACCGCACCGCTAATTATCTGCTTACACGGAATACCATTGGGACTCTTATAAACTTTGGTAAACGCCTGAGTACCCAGATAAAGAGATGCCCCCTCACCACAGCGCACACACAGCGTCGTCGCATCCCCCTCCACCATACCGCCCCCATAACTGGAAAGCACAATAGCGCAATATTCGCCCTGCGCGGCGGGATTGAGCAACTTCAAAGGTGCAACTGAGCGACAGGCAGTAAGGACAGAACGGGAGCCATTGCGAGTCACCTCAATTTGGGAAGGGAGGGGAGACATCATCGCGCCTGAGGTGACAGCACAGACCTGCGTGCATCGAGAACCTGCTCGATAATCTCGTCAAGCCCCGACCCGTGTTTGAGACAGGCAAAAAGCGTGGGACCATCGCCGCGCATCTTCTTTGCATCTCGCGCCATAACCCCCAGGTCTGCGCCAACGAGATCGGCGAGATCGGTCTTATTAATAACCAACAAATCCGACTGCGTAATCCCCGGACCCCCTTTTCGGGGAATCTTGTCCCCAGCGGAGACATCAATCACATAAATCGCGTAATCGACGAGCTCCTTGCTAAAATGCGCCGCCAGATTATCGCCGCCACTCTCCACAAAAAGCAGATCGATATCGCACCCAAAGCGAATCATCAAATCCTCGAGCGCATTCAAATTCAGCGAAATATCCTCCCGAATAGCTGCATGCGGGCATCCGCCCGTCTCAACCCCAATAATGCGATCGGCCTCAAGCGCCTTGTGACGCAAAAGAAACTCAGCATCTTCGCGTGTAAAAATATCATTCGTAACCACGCCGAGACTGAAGCGATCGCGCAGAGCTTCGCACAGCACGCGAACAAGCGCCGTCTTCCCCGTACCCACCGGACCACCAACCCCCACGGTAAACGCCCGCTGAGAAAAATCGCGGTCATAGAGAACCGACTCGCGCAAAGTAAAGTCACCCGGAGAATCAAAAGGCTCGTGAGAATGATCGTGGCCGTGATGGTGATGATGATTGTGCATAGAAAATCCTTTAAGAGTTGGAACCCTGGTGCAATGACAAGCAAAACCTTCTGGATTGCGGCTTACACCATGCCGCAATGACAGGTGCTATTCCTATCGTCACGCCTGCATGCTTTAAGCAGGCGTCCAGGATGATTGCTTTTTGCTCTTGTCGCTTCTTCAACTCTGAAACAACCGCGAATACAAATACTCGTGCATACCCTGTGCAATATCCCACTGGGGCGCACAGCGCGTCGCACACGTATAATCTACCTGCGCGACAGAAGTCACAGCATTAATCGTCGTCTTGTGATGATGTTTTTGCAACCGCGCAGCTTCGAGAGGCCCAATCTGCCCCAGGCGAACAGCTGCACTGATCTGATCGCGCAAAAACTGATACATAAAAATCCGACACGTCTGCCCGCGTTTAAGACCCGCAATCCGAAATGTCGTACCAAAAACAATCGTATAATGAGCCGGCACAGGTTGCGAAAGTAAGATTTTGTGCAACCGCGTCATCGCATCGGAAAAATACAAATCGCGCATCAGCCGCAGCAAATTGCGCCCTTGCACCTCACTGCCGCGGACAATCGCCGGTGCCGTAAGCATCGCGTCGTACGCGAGCAGCATATCCGTCAAATTTTCGGGAATCAAATCACCCTTAAAACACGCATTAACAAACGGAATCTCACTATTTGCCGTCGCGTGAATCACCGTTTGAAGATACGCATCCAGATCATCAGAAGACCGCAACAACCCCATCTGTTTGGTGGCCTCCAGCCCATAGGAAAAAGCATATCCACCCGTAGGGAAATTGCTATCGGCAAGTGTGAGAAGATCGAATAGCATAATCAAAACAAATTATAAAGCTGCGCCAGCGGCAATTTCTCTGCCGCCTCACAGGTAAGCAATTCGCCATTGACCGTAACGCTATAAGTCTCCGGATCAATGTGAATATCGGGAATAAAATCATTGAGCTTCATATCCCTCTTCCCAATATCCCGACAATTGGACACCGCAACAACGCTCTTGGACAGATCATAAGACCCAACCGTATCCAGCGAAACCCTGGAGACAAAAGCGAGAGACGTAGAACCCACGGCATTGCCATAAGCACCGAACATAGGACGCGGATACACGGGTTGCGGCGTGGGAATCGAAGCATTTGGATCGCCCATCTGCGAATACGCGATTATGCCTCCCTTAATCACCATCTCGGGTTTTGCACCAAAAAAAGATGGCTTCCAGAGCACCAGATCCGCGAGCTTGCCCACCTCAATCGAACCGATATAATCGCTCAAACCGTGAGCCGTCGCGGGATTAATCGTATATTTGGCGATATACCGCTTCACACGCCCATTATCATTCCCCTGATCGCCGCGCAGTGCACCACGCTGCTCCCGCATCTTATGGGCAGTCTGCCATGTGCGACAAATAACCTCCCCCACGCGCCCCATCGCCTGACTATCCGATGCAATAATCGACAGCGCCCCCATATCGTGCAAAATATCTTCTGCCGCAATCGTCTCCTGCCGAATGCGGCTCTCGGCAAAAGCCACATCCTCGGGTATATTTTTATCCAGATGATGGCACACCATAAGCATATCCAGATGCTCATCAATCGTATTCGCCGTAAAAGGCCGCGTGGGATTCGTAGAAGAAGGCAAAACATTCGCCTCGCCACAAAGACGCATAATATCCGGCGCGTGTCCCCCACCCGCACCCTCGGTGTGATACGTATGAATCGTGCGCCCCTTAAAAGCCGCACAGCTCTGCTCCACAAAACCCGACTCATTGAGCGTATCCGTATGAATCGCCACCTGAACATCGTATTCATCGGCAACCGAAAGACAGGAATCAATAGCAGCAGGCGTCGTACCCCAGTCCTCGTGGAGTTTAAGCCCGCATGCACCCCCTTCAATCTGCTCAATAAGCCCCTGCGGAAGCGAAGAATTGCCCTTGCCCAAAAAACCAAAATTGAGGGGAAAGGCATCACTCGACTCCAGCATCATGCGAATGTGATGCGCCCCCGGTGTACACGTCGTAGCATTGGTCCCTGTCGCCGGACCCGTACCGCCACCCAGCATAGTCGTAATACCCGAAGCTATCGCCTCTTCAACCTGCTGAGGACAGATAAAATGGACATGCACATCGAGCGCGCCAGCCGTGAGCATATGACCTTCGCCCGCGATAACCTCGGTCGTAACCCCCACGATGAGATCGGAATCAACACCCGACATAATATCGGGATTACCCGCCTTGCCAATACCGGCGACACGCCCGTCTTTAATCCCAATATCCGCTTTGTATATCCCCGTATAGTCAACGACAAGCGCATTGGTAATAACGAGATCCAGCGCCTTATCCTGCGACACACCCGTAGCCTGGCCCATGCCATCGCGGAGTACCTTACCCCCGCCAAACTTGCACTCATCGCCGTAAATCGTATAATCGTTCTCCACCTCAACGACGAGATGGGTATCGCCCAACTGAACGCGGTCTCCCGTTGTGGGACCGTACATACTGGCATAAGCGATTCGATCAATCTGAGACATTTGGAATCCCCTTAAATCCACCGTCTCCTGCCCTTTGCAAAGCCTCTGCCTTATTCTCATCAATCTGCCCCGAAATAAGGCCATTACCCCCATAAACTGTGCGGTTGCCGGCAATAGCCACGAGATCAACCGTCCTGCTCTCCCCCGGTTCAAAACGCACGGCAGTACCAGATGGAATATCGAGACGGAAGCCATAGGCTTTTTCGCGATCAAACGAAAGCGCGGGATTAACTTCAAAAAATGTATAATGCGAACCCACCTGTATCGGGCGATCGCCTGTATTGGTCACAGAAAGGGAAATCGTCTCCCGGTCCGCATTGAGCGTAATTGGCTCAACCGCCGTGGTCCCGGCACCCGGCATTTCCGAAACCGCATTATCCGGTGACCAGGGCGAGCGAACGCGAGCGAGGCCCGAACCGTACAACGCGAGTTCAGAATCACCTTCTGCGCGGCAAATGGGATGGTGAACCGTCACGAGCTTCGTCCCATCGGGAAACGTACCCTCCACCTGCACCTCGTGAACCATATCCGGAACACCGGGCAAAACATCTTCCGTACCCAGCAACTGCTTGCCCTTGTCCATAAGTATAGCAACGGACTCGCCATCGCGGATAAACTCGAGAAGCTGTGCCGCGATAAGCGACACGGATTCGGGATAATTGAGACGCAAGCCCCGGGCATACCGCTTCTGCGCGAGAAAACCCGCGTTGTGCAGCATCAATTTGTCAATTTCTTTTGGCGATAAATACATGGAAATCCCTGCTCAAAACGTGAGATACTGCTTAATACTCTCGTCAGACAGCTCATCCGCAGAACCGCACAACGCAACCGTTCCGCGATCCATCAAATAGAAATAATCGGCAATCTGCCGGGCAAAATCAAAGTACTGCTCCACCAGAATAATGGTGAGATTCCCTTTATCCTTCAGATGAATCAACACATTCTCGATATCGAGAATAATCGAAGGCTGAATACCTTCTGTAGGCTCGTCCAGAATGAGAATATCCGGATCGCCAACGAGCGCACGGGCAATGGCGAGTTGCTGTTGCTGTCCCCCACTGAGATTACCCCCCATTCGATCTTGCATATCGGCCAACACGGGAAAAAGGTCGTAAATCAGATCCTCCGGCAGAGATGCAAGGCCATCTGTACGCGCTTCCAGGCCAATTTGCAAATTCTCATACACCGTCAACCTGGGAAAAATCTCGCGACCCTGCGGCACATAACTCAAACCCGCGCGCGCCCGCAAATCCGGTGCCTGCCCCGTTATATCCTCACCATTCAATAGAATATTCCCTCGCCGAGGACGCAACAGACCCATGATCGTCTTAATAAGCGTCGTCTTCCCAACGCCATTGCGACCCATAACCGCCACAATAGCCCCCCTGGGAATATCCATATCAATATCGCGTAAGATCAGACTCTCGCCGTAATAAACATCCAGACTTCGAACGGTAAGCGCGGTGTCTGTAATTGTCGTAGTCGTGGCGGTCATAAGAATTTGAGGTCCTTGCGAATCAGCGAATCAACGAATCAACGAATCAACGACGTAGTTTTTAGCAACTTTGGGTGGTTGGGCGGGGTTCGTCTATTCGTCTATTCGTCTATTCGTCTATTCGTCTATTCGTCTATTCGCGCTTTTCAATGCTGCGCACTACCCAAATAACACTCAATAACCCGGGGATCATTTTGCACCTGATCCATCGGTCCCTCAACGAGCACCTTGCCCTCGTGGAGAACCGTAACAGTGCGGGCGATCTGTCTCACAAACTCCATATCGTGCTCAATAACAATAATCGCGTGATTCATCGTCAGACGTTCGAGAAGTTCCCCCGTCTTAACCGTCTCTTCATCCGTCATACCAGCAGCGGGTTCATCAATCAAAAAAAGCTCGGGATCTTGCAAAATAACCATCGCAATCTCGAGCCACTGTTTTTGCCCGTGCGAAAGCGCATCGGCAACCGTATGCAGATGGTCAGCCAAACCCGTCTGCTCTGCAACAGCCTGGATGCGATCGCGATTCTTATCCGACAGACGCGAAACAAGCGAAAAGAGAACCGTGCGGTCAGTCTTGAGCGCCAGCATCAAATTCTCGTACACCGTGAGAGAAGTAAAAACAGACGGCGTTTGAAACTTCCGCCCAACACCCGCCTTGACAATCGCATCTTCGCTCATCTGCGTGAGATCGAACTTCTCAAAACGCGCACTGCCGCAATCGGGTCTGGTCTTCCCACACAAAACATCGAGAAAAGTGGTCTTACCCGCACCATTTGGACCGATAACAACGCGCAATTCGCGGTCGTGCAGGACAAACTCATCTATATCAAGCGCAACAAATCCATCAAAAGACACGCGCAAATTTTCAACAGTCAGCAGAACCGGATCAAAAAT
Source organism: Gemmatimonadota bacterium (assembly GCA_009838845.1). NCBI lineage: Bacteria > Pseudomonadati > Gemmatimonadota > Gemmatimonadota bacterium. The sequence continues at coordinate 41,428 of VXRD01000039.1, forward strand.
CATATCAATCCTGGCTTTCAGCAGGTACAGGTGCTGGGATGCGTGTGGGCAAGAATCGCTTCAAACTACTTATCTTTATCTTAGACCGCAGACCAATGAGACCATCGGGAAAAAAGAGCACAACGCCGATAAAAAGGAATCCCAAAAAATAGAGCCATGTACCGGGGAACGCACCCGTCAAAAAACTGTAGAGAAGATTCACAAGAACCGCGCCAACAATGGGACCAATCAGAGTCCCCCGCCCGCCAACAGCAACCCATATCACCATCTCAATAGAAGCCTGCACATCCATCCGGCCCGGTGTAATAATCCCGGTCTGAGGCACATAGAGCAACCCACCCAGAGCACCGAGCATACTGGCCATCACAAAAATAAATACCTTGTAGCTCATAACGCGATAGCCGATAAAACGCAACCGATGCTCACTATCGCGAACCGCAATAAGCACGCGCCCGAGCTTGGATTTCACCACAAAGCGGCACAAAAAATAGGAAACAAAAAGCGTGACAAAAGCAATAACATAAAGACCGCGTTTGCTCGCCGGATCCGCCAGCTCAAAACCGAGCAACGTCTTAAAATCCGTCAGCCCATTGGTACCGCCGAGCATGGTTTCATTCCGCAAAAAAATGAGCCAGACCCCCAAGGCAAGCGCCTGCGTAATAATCGCAAAATAAACCCCCTGGAGCCGGCTGCGAAAAGCCAGAAACCCAAAAATGAGCGCAATAATCACCGGAACCATAAGCGCCAGAATAAACGCAAATGTAAAAGTGTGAAAAGGCTCCCAAAAAAGCGGCAATTGTTCCACGCGATTCCACACCATAAAATCCGGCAACGTACTCCCATAAACCCCTTGCGTACCCGTCTTGAGCAGCATGTGCATCCCAATCGCATACCCACCCAAACAAAAAAAGAACGCCTGACACAGCGACAGAATACCCGTATATCCCCAGATCAGATCAATCCCCAGTGCGGCAATCGCAAAACAAAAATAGCGACCCCAGAGATTCAACGTCGTATCAGAAAGCAACCCCATAGCATTGAGCACGGGCGCGGCAATGCCAAAGAGAAGGAATACGATAATGGGACGGTAATAGGTCATAAGATAGCTCTCGCGTGCGAATAGACGAATAGACGAATAGACGAATAGACGAATAGACGAATAGACGAATA
>VXRD01000040.1 GCA_009838845.1 Gemmatimonadota bacterium
GGGTCGTCGTATATGTCTTGTCGATCCGCGTCACGGGTGTTCATTAAGGGATATGTTGAGAAAAAACGGGACCGTGGGATCGCGTTTTTGGAGAAAGTCCATTGCTCTGTCGATACACCAGAAGGTGTGCATCTGTTCTTCGGGCAAGTGGTGTGGACGGCCAACCCATCCATTGGAGGAAATACCGTGGGCCATGCCGGGATGCACTTCGTTACGTTTGTGATATTGCTGTAGCCATTCGACATAGTCGTTGTGGGCGCCCCGGGTGGCATCGGCCAGTTGCATGTGGTCAAAACCATAGCGCTTGCGTGCAGGGGATAGGTGGAGTTTGCCGATCATTTCTGTTTGATACCCCGCCCTGGACAATTCGCCAGCGAGCGTGTGAGGCGGATGCCACTGAGCACTTTTGAATCCGACAACGCCATTTGCTGCGGGTGCTGTGCCGGTCATCAGGCACCGGCGAGCGGGTATGCAACTGGGGCATTCGGAGTATCCGCGGTGAAAGTGCGTGCCCGTGCGGGCAATCCAGTCCAGGTTGGGTGTTTGCAGACACGAGGGACTACACGGGTCGAGACCTATGCAGTCGCCGCGTTGCTGGTCGGTCATGATGAGCAGGATATTTGGTCGAGAGTCTGACATATTATTCTCCGCAGGGAATGACGGGTAGCGTGATGTGAGAAGGATATGCTTTTGAGTGATAGACGGTCTGATGGGCCTGGCGCATCTCGGTCTCACGACCCAGCGAGCCGCCTGTATTGAGGTTGCGGTCAAACCGGGGGAAATTGGAAGAAGATATTTCGAGGCGAATGCGATGGCCTTTTTTGAAGACGTTTCCGGTTACGCCGAGGTCAATTTCGTAGGCATAGATGCTACCGGATTTGAGCAGGGTGGGGTTGGTGAGGCTTTCCCGAAAGCGTGCACGCAAAATGCCGTCGCAGAGGTTCATGGCATACCCGGTGGGCGATACATCGACGAGCTTGGCGGTCCAGTCCGTGTCTGTGCAGTCGGTAGCGGCGTAGATGACGGCTTTGATGGGGCCCGTGACTTCCATGGCTGTTTCAAGGGGGGCGCTGGTGTAACAGAGTACGTCGCTTCGCATCTCTACGGGACGCTGGTCATAGGGACCCCACGGTACGATGTGGGGTGAGCAACAGTTGTTGCCGCCCATCGTCGGGACGGGGTAGCGAGGGTCATAAGTGTAGTGATCAGGCGATTCGTTCTCCGGTGATGCTGTGGAGAGCGTGCCGTTGCCGAGTAGCGTATTGGCACCGCCGCCGGAGTGCAGGTGCCATTTTTGCCATTGGGTTCTCGCAAGCGGCCATTCGCGTTCGTCGCGCCACTGGTTGATGCCCATGATGAAGAGACGCAAAGGCGGTTCATCCGCGATGCCGTTGTCAATACCCTTGAGCCAGTGGTCAAACCAGCGCTGTTCAAGACTTTCCAGATCGACCATTGACGGTGCTCCGAAGTCAATGTCGCCGGTTTTAGGCGATAGGCTGAGAGAGTGTGGCCAGGGGCCGACGATGAGTTTGCTCTTTTTGGCTTCTTCGGTGCGACCGTGCAGGCGCAAGCCGTTGAAGTTGGTGAAGGTCTGTGCCGCGTAAAGATCGTACCAGCCGCCCATGTTGAACGCGGGGACGGCGATTTCACCCCATTTGGTTTCGTCGTTGAATTGCTCCCAATAGTCGTCGTAAGCGGCATGTTCGACCCAGTCTTTCCAGAAATTCAGGTTTCGGCCCGCCTGTTCGTCCATTTCTATGAGGGGTAGTGCGCGGAAGGCTTCGGTCCAGTTGTGGAATTCAATGGTTTGTGCGGTGCGGGCGTTGGTACGCATGCCCCAGGTCATCATGACGTTGAGCTGGAAAGCACCGCCGGGGTGGACCAGGCCTGAGTAATAGTCCGTGCATATAACGCGAGGTGTGATGCATTTGAGGTACTGGCTGCGATACGGCGCGCTGCGCCACTGGACCGTGCCGCCATAGGAACTGCCAGCCATGCCGATGTTGCCATTGCACCATTCTTGTTTGCCAATCCATTCCTGAGTGTCGTACCCATCTTCGCCTTCCCGAAAGGCGTAATATTCCCCTTCTGAGTCCCACCGTCCGCGACAGTCTTGGATAACACAGGCATAACCATTGTTGGCAAGCCTCCGGGCTTTTTCAACCATGTTGTCGGCGTTGTTGCTATAAGGCGTTCGCATGAGCACGGTGGGGAATTTACCATGCGCTCGAGGCAGGTAGATATCGGCAGAGAGATTGATATCATCTCGCATGGGCACTTTTACGTCTAATTGCATGTTGACGTCGTAGTTGGTTTGCATAGAAAACTCCAATAGTGGAGATAGAGGTTAAATGAGCACCGGCCCCTGTGTATTACGCCAGTCCATTTTAATGCGATCCACACTGCCATCTGGATGGGTAATGTGCGTGTTCCAGGTCCACGGCGGGTGATTCTGGAGGTGACGCCAGCGGTGTGAAATAATGTAAAACGCCACAACGGCAAAATCAAGTTGCATTCTCTAAAATACATAATGTTAATTTTCATAACCGCCCTTTATGGACGCTGATAAACTAATATCGTAATTATATCTCTCTGCTTACCTCGAGTACACAACAAAAGCCCGTCAATCGGTGATGATCGACGGGCTTTTTATTTTTTGTGGTTGCCCCTCAGGGATTCGAACCCCGATACCTGGAACCAAAATCCAGTGTCTTGCCATTAGACGAAGGGGCAATACTATGTCGAGGGCTAAATATAAATTTTTAGCCGATTACAGGCAACTTACTTTTTAGAAATCAGCGATCAGCGGACAGCTAAACCTTCTGGATCGCGGCTCAACTTCATACCGCGATGACGGTTGTTACCACTTCCCACTTCAAATTTCTTACTTCCCACTTCTCATCCTCGCCCATGTGTCGCGCAAGGTAATCGTTCGGTTTAATACGAGTTTTTCATCTGATGAGTCTGTATCGACACAGAAATAGCCCAGGCGCTCGAATTGGACCACGCTGCCAACTTCTGCCCCTTTCATGCTTGGCTCGACATAACATACAGGACGCACTTCCAGTGAGTTGGGGTTTAAGTTGTCTGTGAAATCCTGTCCATCTTCGGTTCGGGTGGGGTTTTCCGTCATGAATAGCCGGTCAAATAATCGGACTTCGGCTTTCAATGCGTGTTTGGCTGATACCCAGTGCAATGTCGAGCGAACCCTGCGTTTATCGGGTGTTGTGCCGCCGCGGCTTTCGGGATCCCAGGTGCAGCGGAGTTCGATCACATTGCCGTCGTCATCTTTTATTGCTTCCTGACAGGTGATATAACACGCCGCGCGCAATCGCACTTCGCGTCCAGGTGCAAGGCGGTAAAATTTGCGGGGAGGATCTTCCATGAAATCTTCCCGCTCGATGTACAATTCCCGCGAAAAAGGCACGGGGCGCGTGCCGGTATCGGGGTCTTCGGGATTGATCATCGCTTCAAATGTCTCTTCTTCGTCTTCGGGATAGTTTTCAATGACCACTTTTAAGGGGTCAATCACGCCCATTACCCGGGGCGCGACTTTGTTCAGGTGTTCGCGAATATAGAATTCAAACAAATCTATTTCCGCGGTTGTATCCCGCCGGTTCATTCCCACGCGCCAGATGAAATTTTTAATGGCTTGCGGCGGTATCCCGCGTCGTCGCATTCCCGAAAGCGTGGGCATGCGCGGGTCTTCCCATCCGTTTACGAGACCGCGCTCGACCAGTTGGGTCAACATGCGCTTGCTGGTCAATGTGTAGGTGATATTCAACCGCGCAAATTCAATTTGCTGCGATGGGAAAATTTCCAATTGCTGGATGTACCAATCGTACAGGGGGCGGTGTTCTGCAAATTCGATGCTGCACAGCGAGTGCGTGACTTGCTCTATGGCGTCGGATTGCCCGTGTGCCCAATCGTACATTGGATAAATACACCATTTGTCGCCTGTGCGATGGTGCGATGTGTGTTTGATCCGATACATGACGGGATCGCGCATGTTCATATTTGGCGATGCCATGTCGGCTTTTGCGCGCAATGTACACGCGCCATCGGGAAGTTCTCCATTTTTCATTCGCGCAAATAGATCGAGATTTTCCGACACGGTGCGATTGCGATAGGGGCTGTTTTTTCCCGGTTCTGTTACTGTGCCTCGGTATTCGCGTATTTCCTGTGGACTCAAGTCGCAAACATAGGCTTTTCCCTGTTGGATGAGTTCCACTGCATAATTGTAGAGTTGGTCAAAATAGTCAGAGGCAAAGTACAATCCGTCGCCCCAATCAAAGCCCATCCATTTCAAATCTTCTTGGATAGATTCGACGTATTCGGTGTCTTCCCGGTCCGGGTTGGTGTCGTCAAACCGGAGATTGCACTGTCCGTCAAATTCCTCGGCGAGACCAAAGTCCAGACAAAAAGCCTTGGCATGGCCGATGTGCAGATAGCCATTTGGCTCTGGGGGAAAGCGCGTTACGATTTTTTTGTGTTTGCCATTTTTTACGTCTTCGCGAACAATTTCACGGATAAAATCCGTTGGTGTGTCTTCGGTTGTTGCCATTTTTAGACCTTTTGGGTTGTTAGTTGTTAGTCTTTAGCTTTTTTATTTCACACTTCACCTGTTCTACGACCTGATCCAGAGGCACATCTGTGCGATCATTTTCGTGTCGCAATTTCATCTCTATCTGTCCATTTGCCAGGCCGCGCGATCCCACGGTCAACCGTATTGGTATGCCGATTAAATCTGCATCGTTGAATTTTACGCCTGCGCGTTCATCGCGGTCGTCGAGCAATACATCCAGTCCAGTAGCCTTTAGTTGCCCGTACAATTTTTCGGCAGCTTCCAGTTCTCCTGCGGGTTTTCTGCCCGTCAGGACTACGATTTGCACCTCAAAGGGCGCGACCGATATTGGCCAGATAATGCCGTGGTCATCGTGATGGGCTTCGATAATACACGCCAATAATCGGCCCACGCCAATGCCGTAACATCCCATGAAGAGGGGCTGCATTTTACCGTTTTCATCCAGGACCTTCGCGCCCATGCTGTCGCTGTATTTTGTGCCGAGTTTGAAAATATTACCCACTTCAATGCCGCGCGTGCTGTCGAGCGGGGTTTCGCATACTGGACAGGGCATGCCTTTTTCTACGGCGATGAGGTCTGTGACGATATCGGGATCAAAATCGCGTCCCACATTGACGTTTAAGTAGTGATATCCTTCCTCATTCGCGCCCGATACAAAATTTGTCCCTTTTGCAATGGCTTCATCTACGACTACGATTGCATTTTTCACGGCCATTGGCGACGCATATCCAGGGACTGCGCCCACTGCGGTGATTTCCTCGTCTGTTGCTGGGCGCAATGCCTGCGCCTTTACTACGTTGGCGAGCTTGGTTTCATTTAATTCTCGATCGCCGCGCAATACTGCAAAAATAAATTTTTCTTCGCCGCTTATTGTGCCGATTAAAAATACGGCTTTGGCTGTCTCGCTCTGCGGTACGTTCAAAAACGACGCGACTTCTTCAATGGTTTTGCAATTGGGGGTCGCCACTTTTTGCAGGGGTTTTTCACTTCCCGCTTCGATGGCTTCCCTCTTATATGTCGCTACCTGTCGATTGGCCTGATAACCGCAGGCATCGCATAAGAGCAGGGTGTCTTCGCCGCCCGGGTTTAAGTACATAAATTCATGCGCTTCTGTTCCACCCATCATTCCCGGGTCGCTTTCTACTGAGATGACGTGGTCTCCCAATCCCGCGCGCTCAAATATCCGCTGATATGCCTCGTACATGCGCGGATAATACGCATCTAAACTCGCCTGGTCGATGTGAAAGCTGTACCCGTCTTTCATCGTAAATTCGCGTACGCGAATCAATCCACCGCGGCTGCGCGGCTCGTCGCGGAATTTGGTCTGAAGCTGAAACGCGCTCAAGGGCAATTGTCGGTAGCTCTGTACCATGTGACGCGCCAGGTCGGTTACGGCTTCTTCGTGCGTCATTGCCAAACACATGTCGCGGTCTGCGCGGTCTTTCATGCGCATCATTTCCTGGCCCACATCGTTCCACCGTCCACTCTCGTGCCAGATTTCCGCAGGTTGTACCACGGGCATCGAAATTTCAAAGCAATCTGCGCGTTCCATTTCTTCGCGCAAAATCTGTTCGATGTTCCGCTTCACGCGCAGTCCCAGCGGTAAGAAGCTAAAGATTCCCGATGCGAGAGGACGAATTAGCCCCGCGCGCAAAGCCAACTGGTGACTGATGGCTTCTGCATCTGCGGGCACCTCGCGCAGGGTTTGTGTCAATAATTGAGAGTAACGCATTTCTATTCCTTTAGAAAATTCTCGGGAAAATATAAACAAAATACGGGAATTAGAGCCAAATATTGTGTTTAGTTTGATATTGTGGACGATTTGGCATTGTATAAAGTTTCACGATGGGCGTCCAAGTGCGATTAACAGATCTGGACGATTCGAGCCGATGGCGTCAACTCCCAGATCGATAACACGCTGTATCTCCTCAACCGTGTCGGGGTTCCAGGCGCGGATCAGGAGGCCGTGTGCATGGGCTTTCTGAACGAGCTGGGCGTCAATATTTGGATGGAGGATGTGTATCCCTACCGCTCCCATATCGATAGCCTGTTCACACGCATCAGATGGTGGATTCGACCACAACGCACCCAGTGCCAGGCTCGGATTAAGCTGGCGCGCTTCGCGTAGCCGCTCATGGACAAATGAGGTCAGAAGTACCTCGCTTTCTATATTATTTCGCTCAACCGTCCGGACGACCGGCTCGGCGGTGTCGGGTCCTTTCAGTTCGATCTGAAGAACCACTTTCTCGCGCACCAGGTCTATGACTTCCTGTAGTGTCGGAATGCGCTCTCCTTTACCGGCGTCCAACCGCTTGATTTCCTCTAACGTAAAGTCGGCGACCGCACCCTGTCCATCGGTCGTTCGATCTACGGTGGTATCGTGAATGACGACGAGGTGCTGATCGCGCGTGAGGTGTACGTCAAGCTCGATCTGATCGACGCCGAGATCTATCGCTTTTTGCATGGATAGCAGCGTATTTTCAGGCTCGAGTGCTGCTGCTCCCCGGTGTCCTGTAAGAATCATTTGAGTCCTCTCTTCCATAAATTTATCCGATTTCGACTATCAACCCATCTTCGCCGACCATGACTTCGCCGTCGTATTTTTGGCGAATCTGGTCGCCCATGCGATGCACAGCTTGTAGATCACCCGTGATGTCTTCGATTACCAGATGCTTGATTATCACGCGTTTTACATTGGCTGCGGTCGCGATTTCTGCAATTTCTGGCGGTGTAATATGCCATGATCCCCAGGGTTGGGTCGCCAGGAATTCAGCGGTGCCCGAACATTCTATGGATAATAAATCGGCATTTTGACAGAATGCCGGGAATTCCGCATCGGGATTCCCGTCGCCCGTGATTACGACGCGGTGATCTCTCGTATCGACGCGATAGACGAGCGTGGGGATGCCGCCGTGGTCTGTGAATGTTGCGGATAATTGAAAGTCGTCCGTAGATAGAAATTTGCCTTTTGATCCGATCTCAGTAACTTCGGGATCGAGTACACTGTCGTCTTTGCCATGCCCAATTCGACTTTGAATATCCTGCTCAAAGGGCGGGCGAATGACATGCGATATAAAGTGTTTTGTCCCGACAGGACCATAAATTTGAAGGGGCTTTTTGCGTACTTTCACCCATCCCACAAATACGAGATAGGGGACATCGACGATGTGATCGAAGTGCAGGTGGGTCAAGAATAGTCGATCTATATCTTCGCAATTCACACCTGCGCGCGCCAGGTTTGTACACGCTGACCGACCGCAGTCAAACATCCAGTTTTCATTGCCGATTTGCAATAATTGCGATGGGCCGCCGCGATTCGGGTTGTCCCGCACCGCACCACTGCCGAGCATGATATATCGCATGGTTAGATCCTCTATAACGGTCCGTTGACAGGAAATTCGGGTTTTTGTCGGTTGAGAACGCGCACGATGTCCGCTGCGACCATTGCCATTTTTTGTATTGATTCAGCCGAGTGGCCGGAATAATGGGGCGACAGGAGCACGTTGTCGAGTTCGCACAGGGGATTGTCTGGCGTTGCGGGTTCACTTTCGAAGACGTCGATGATTGCGCCTCCAATTTGTTTGTTTTTCAATGCGGTTACGAGTGCCTGTTCGTCGATAACTGGACCGCGGCTGCAATTGGCGATAATGGTGTGGGGTTGCATGCGGGCGAGTGTGTTGGCATTGATGAGGTGATGCGTGCTGTCGAGGAGAGGGACGTTGAGGCTGATATAGTCCGAGGTAGATAGGAGGTCGTCCAATTCCACGCGGCGCACATTCAGGCGGTTTTCTTCTTCTGGAGGAGGGGGATATTCATCGGTGTAGATAACATTCATTCTGAAGCCGAGGGAGCAAATTTCCGCAAGGCGACGGCCAATGCGACCAAAGCCGATAATGCCCAGGGTTTTGCCGATTAATTCGGGGGCGTGTACGCGGTCTCGGAGTGCCCAGTCGCCAGAGCGGGTCGCGGTATCGGCTTGACCAATTTTGCGCGGCAGGGCGATGAATGACATGGCGATATATTCGGCGACGGCTTCAACGGGGGCGCCGGGTGTGTTGACGACGTAGATACCGCGCTCGGTGGCGGCGTCAACGTCGATGTTATCGACGCCAATGCCGTGGCGACCTATGACTTTGAGGCGCGGTGCCCGGTCCATTACGGGTCCGTCTATGATGCCCCGAGCGCGTGCGAGAATGCCATCTGCGTCTTTGACCGAGGCAATGATTTGATCGGGTTCAAATCCTTGTGCCCAGAGGATTTCGCAGTCGTTTTTGAGAAGGTGATCCTGTCCACAGGGATGTACGGGTTCAAAGAGCAGGATGTTGAATTTTGCCACAGTGCGTCCTTTCTATTGTTGTTTTTGCGAAAAATATAGTGTATATCCAGAGTGTGATTTTGTCAAGGTGTGAGGAATTTATTTTTTTAGATTCTGCCTTGCTTCGTTTTTGGGTTTTATATATATTTCCCTATCTATGAGGCGACCCCGTCGTTCAGTGGTTAGGACACCGGGTTTTCATCCCGGCAACGGGGGTTCGATTCCCCTCGGGGTCGCCATTAATGTGCGTGTATTATTCAAAGGGTCGTGACTTCACGACCCTTATTTTATTTGTGGATGAATGAGATATAAAGACTATATTGGGGAATGGTCTGTTTGTTGATCAATATTCCAAATAAAGAAAGGAGTTCTTTTGACAATTGCACCTCTTCTTTCACCTGATGCTTTTGAAGGTATTGAAGGCATGGCCCACCTGTGTACGGGGGGTGAATCCCCATGGCTCAAAAGTCAGGCTGAAGTATATGCCGATTTTGCCAGATTTAAGGGTGGATCGCACAAGGGCCGCGATAAAATTTACGACAGGGGAGAACGCTGTCGCAAGCGCATGGGGCAGCTCTGGAATGTGCCGGCCAATCGCATTGCGTTTATGCCTTCTGCTGCCGAGGGCATGGGCTGGTTTTCGCGGGGGTTGGACTGGCAACCAGGCGATAATGTCGTGACCAATAATCTCGAGTTTCCCTCTGTGGCGTATGCGTGGAAGCATCTGCGATCCAGGGGTGTTGAGGTTCGTCTGGTGCCGCATAAACAGTGGCGGGTGCGCGAAGAGGATCTCCTCGACGCTGTTGATTCCCGTACGCGCGTTCTCGCTGTCAGCCATGTGGGGTTTTATACGGGACAGTGTTTAAATTTGGCGCAACTCTCTGAAGGCGCGTGGAAAAAAGGCGCTTTATTCGCCGTTGATGCCACGCATTCTTCGGGTGTTTTGCGCGTGCCAGCGCATTTGACCGATCTTACGGTGAGTAGCAGTTACAAATGGCTTTTGGCAACGCACGGTACGGCGCCTTGTTTTTTGAGCGAACGCGTAGAAGAGCAGGTGGCTTCGACGTGTTTTGGCTGGCACAATCTCAAAGTGTGGCCCGAACAAACTGCCGAGCGCGATCCCGAAGTCGCCGAACAACCGATGCCGGAAAAACTCGAACCCGGGAATCCAGCTATGCAGGTGGTTATGCACCTGGATCACGCGCTGGGCGTGATTTTAGATATTGGTCCCGAGAAGATTGAGAATCACGCACGCGATTTGTCCGAACTGGTGTCCCAGGGACTTGCGAAGTTGGGCTATGAGGTTATTTCGCCCAATAACCGGGAAGCGCGGTCGGGCAATACCTGCTTTGCGTGTAATGATGGTCGCGAGATGGTCAATCGTCTCGAAGAGCGCAATGTTTTTTGCTGGGGCGAGTTTGGGCGGGTGCGCGTTTCCACGCATTTGTACAATGGTAGCGATGATGTGGCGCGATTGCTCGATGCGCTGAATGAAGTAATCCGCAGATGACGCAGATGGTCGCAGATATAAATGTAGGAGCGGGTTTCAAACCCGCCCGTTTTTAAGAAAGGATATTAGCTATGATGAAATTGGGTTGTATGTCTCTGAGTTACAAAGATCAGTTCACTGCTGGCGAAATCGATATGGCGGGGTTTATCGACAAGGCTTATGATTTGCGTCTGGATGGGATTGATATTCACACCCGCGCGTTTGAATCTGAAGACCCGGCGTACTTGCGGGATATTCGCATGCGCTGTCTCAGGCGCGGTCTGGTGATTTCGTATCTGGGCGTGAGCAATGATTTTGGCAGGCCCCAGGAAGAGTTGCAGGAGGTGATAGATAGTGTCAAGCACTGGGTCGATGTTGCAGAGTTTATGGGTGTGCCACTCGTGCGGATTTTTGCGGCGTGGAATCGCAATGACGAGCCTGAAGAACAGGTTTGGGATCGCATGATGCCCTGTATGGAGGAGGTCGCAGAATACGGACAACAAAAGGGCATTGTCCTGGGTTTGCACAACCACAATCACGGGTGTGTTACGCGCACGGGTAAAGATGTGCGCCGGATTCTCGAGACGGTCGATAATCCCCATTTGTCCCATATTCTCGATACGGGGCAATACGTCGGGTCGCCGGGGTCGAGTGGTCAGCGCGGGACTGAAGATCCGGCATTGGATTTCTACGGGAGTATTGCAGAGACAGCCCCTCTTGCCGTGCATGTCCGCGCAAAGGTCTATCGCATTTCTACGGGAGAAGAGGTCTGGCTGAATTATCCGCGCATTTTCGAGATTTTGAATGGGGTGAATTACAACGGCTGGGTATCAATCGTGTATGAGGGACAGGATGAAGAGGCAGAAGAGACAGCGGTTCCCAAAGCTGTGAATTATTTGCGGCAGTTCGTGCCGGGTGGGTGAAGGAGATGTCTGTGAGGTGCAGTCGAACTTTGAAGTCAAATAGAAAGGGCATTTAATGAGATGATCGAACAAAACGTCGCTCATTGCGTTTCGATGCCGCAATGACAACCGTCGTTACGTAGATTTAGCAGATTAGGGAATAGGGCGTAGTGATCAAAGAGAATGCAGACCTTGTAGTTGTCACTCCAATGGTGCTATTGACAACCCCTTAGAACTCGCAATGTTAAAAGAAAAACAATACCAGATATATCGGAATCGAATTGAAGTGCTTCGTAGCGATGCCCAGCGCGATGGTTTCGCTATGAACGAGGTGTCTGAAGCGGATTTCTGGTCATTTATCGAGTCAATATCCTTCGCGCAGAAAGCAGGGGTAGTGTTCTTGGATAATGGGAATCTGCGTGCTGTCTGGAAAGACGAGAATGGTAGCCACCTCGGGCTTCAGTTCCTCGGTAACCGATTGGTAGAGTATGTTATTTTTAAACGCCGTCAGGCTACCAAAGATATTTTGCGAGTAGCTGGTCAAGACACGATAGAAGGTATCAAGAAAAAGATTCGTGCTTTCGATCTCACAGCGTTGATGAATGTGTGATAATGAGAAAGTAAAGGAACTGGAGGACTGATGAATAGAGATGAAGTTCTGAATGTGCTCCGAGCACACAAGCCGATTCTTTTGCAACGCTTTGGCGTCAGAGAACTCGCCTTGTTTGGGTCCTTCGCCCGCGACCAGGCGACGGACACCAGCGATATTGATATTTTGGTGCGGTTTGACGCGCCGCTCAATTGGCAACGCTACTTTGGAGCCCAAGGCTATCTGGAAGACCTGCTTGGTCGGCGAGTGGATCTGGCAACTGACCAGGATCTGCGTGTCGAGATACGGCCCTACGTAGAACGTGAGGTGATTGATGTCTAATGCCGAGCAAGAAGCACGGGAGTGGCGCTTCTATGTGAACGATATGATAGAATTTGGCGAAAAGGTACTTTCCTATACCGAAGGAATGGATCAAGATGCGTTCATCTCGGATGGGCTCACTTATGACGCGACTCTGCGAAATATAGAACTGATCGGTGAGGCAGCAACCCACATTCCGAGTGAGGTGCGCGAGGCGTATCCAGAAATTCCCTGGCGCGCCATCGTAGGGGCACGCAACCGCCTGGCGCATGCGTATTTGGGTATTCGGGACGATGTCATCTGGACAATCATTCAAGACGCCGTTCCAAAACTACTACCCGCGTTGCGAAAACTATTAGACACAACAAGTAAGGATTCTGAATAGATGGCTAAACGAAGATCATCCAAAAAATCGGAGTTCCTGGATGACCTGCAGATGTAATGGTGGAAGTGGTGTAGAGGACTATCCATAGGCCATTTCGGGGTGTTTTCCGAGGACGCGCAGGAGGCGTTCGTCGGCGCCTTCGAGGACGTAATCTGGCATGTGATAGTTGAGATAGGGCCAGAATCGCTGGGCGACGAAACGCTGACCATAGACCTGGTGAAAGAGATAGCGGATGCGGTCGGATGTATTGGGGGCACCGCGATGCCAGGTCTGGCTGCTGAGGAGGTAGAGGTCTCCTGCTTTCATGTGCAGAGATTTTGGTTCTTGACCGTCGAAGGTTGGATTTTCCGGATCGTTGGGTTGTCTGCCCGCGTAGTGGCTGCCCGGCACGAATTGGCTGGGGCCATACTGGTCTTCATTCTGGTCTGTCAGGGCGATCTGGAACGACATGCGGAAAACGGGCATCTGAAGACGCCTGTCATGACCGCTGATATTGTCATCCGTAATGGGAAATTCCAGGCTGTCATCTACGTGAAAGCGGTTAATGCCGAGATCTGTGCGGTTCAAGATGCATCCCTGTGCCATGCAATGGCACTGTGCCCCGAGGACTGTTTCGGCGATAGATATGATAGGCTCGCGCACGAGCAGGTCGCGGAACATCCGGTCGCATTCAAATAGCCGATGCACAACGATGGGTTCTTTGCCATCGTGCTGCGGCTTTATTTTTACATTTCGCATTTCAGCGAAATAGGGTTCTGCAAAGATCTGATCGACGCGTCTGCATATTTGCTCGCATTCTTCCCGAGATAAGACGTTTCGGATGATGGTCGCGCCGTTTTTATAAAAATCTTCGAGAATCGGCGATAATTCTTCTTCTGTAAAGGGTTCGTGAAGTGACATGGGATATTCCTCTCCTCAAATCGCGCCTTTGGGTACGCCTTTGCCGACGTGGGGAAGCAGGCCCTGGATGGGCTGCCCGGGCGCCAGTTTTCCATTCTGGACAAATCCCTCTGGACGCCCTGTGAGTTCCTCAATCAGTTGATCGCGCCACCAGGCCAATCGGTCGGGACGCTCGCGGGACAGGTCGTTGATTTCGCGGGGGTCTTCGGTTAGATCAAAGAGCAATTCTCTTCCCGTCTGGGTAAACCAGGCGTACTTCTCCTTGCCGTCCGTGAGCCACTGATTGGCAGATGTCGCGTGTTCTCCGTGTATAAACGGACGCCAATTATTCCCGCCGCAATTCAACACACTTTCGCCGTCGAGATCGGCAGGGGTATCGATTCCCGCGATGTCGCAGAAGGTTGGGAAGATGTCCCGCAGTTCTACCGGCGATTCTACGAGGGATTCACGCGGCACTGCGCCAGATGTTCTGGGCATTCGCAGGATGAAGGGCACGCGAGCGGATCCGTCATAGGGCACGCCTTTTCCCACATGGTTGTGATCGTATAGCATTTCGCCGTGATCCGCGGTGAAGAGTATGGCTGTGTTGTCCTGGACATCGTATTCGTTGAGCGCCATGATCATGCGGTTGATCTGGAAATCGATGTGTGAAATCTGTGCGTAATACGCTCTTCGGGCATAGGCCACCAGCGCCGGGTCTCGTGGGATTGGGCTGTCGTGGCCGCCCTTGCGGAGTTCGTGGTCAACCCAGTTTCCCATGGCGGGTGGGGGAATGTCCTTTTGCAAATATCGATTCAAGAAAGACGCGGGAGGGTCCAGCGGTGGGTGGGGCCGGTGGTAGGACAGCGTGAGGAAGAAGGGTTTGGATGTATCGCGTCTGCGCAAGAAGTCAATGCCCTGCGAGGTCACCCAACTCGTGGGGTGAAGCATTTCGTGGTAGGGCCAGGCTTGCGCTGCGTATCCATTGCATCCCACGCCAGAGTCGTTGTGGTCGGCATAGACCGCGCCGAGTTTTTCCCGAAGCCAGGGGGTGTAATCGTCGTTCAATCCAAATTCGCGGTTTTCCCGCCGGGCGCGATGCATATAGCCGTCGTGTAGTACGACGTTGTGAAAACCCACGAGATTGCGCCAGGGATAGACGTGCATTTTGCCGACGCACTGGGTGTGATAACCCGCATCTGATAGGGTTCCGGGGAGGGTCACTGGATAGTCCCACTGCACGCCGCCGTTGGTGAGATATCCGTGGCGCTTGGGGGCGAGGCCCGTGAGGATCGTGGCGCGAGCAGCAACGCATACCGGGCACGAGGCATAGGCCTGGGTAAATGTGACACCTTCGTCTGCCAGACGATCCAGGTGGGGAGTTTCAACTGCGGGATGACCGGTATATCCCAGGCAATCTCCTCGCCATTGATCGGTCAGGATAAAGAGTATATTGGGAGAAGTTTCGGTTGTCGGCATTGGGTGTATCTCCTGTTATCCCCTTCGCTTGTTGGCTAAAACCCAGACGTCGCGGAAGAAAGACTGACGGCTTTCTTCCAGGCGATTGATCACGACCGGGTTCATGCAGGGCTTGGGTTCGTGGAATCGCACGGTTACGTGATTGTACGCGATGAGGATGGCGCGTCGCGGATTGTCCGGATTGGTCCAGGTAGATCCCGTGTGCCGCACGCCTTCTGAAAATACGACGAGGCTTCCCGGCGGGCAGCCATAGGTTTCCCAAACCCCCGAGTTTGGATTATCGGCTTCTTCGGGCCAGGTGCCGTCCTGGGCGGAAGCGAGATTGGCTTTGTGCGAGCCGGGAACGAGGCAGGTGCCGCCCTGGCCTTTTTTTACCTCGTTCAATTCCCAGACAATGCGCGTCATTGCGCTGTAGATGCGACCGTTGTGGAAGCGAAAGGAAAACGAAGGGTGGAGATTTGTTCCTCCCACGTGTGGCCGCCACTCGTTGCCGGTTTTCTCAGCGGACCGGCCAGATATGAATACGCTTTCCAGTCGGATGCGCTCCCGATCCTGGTCAATGACTTCTTGCAGAATGCCCATGACGCGCGGGTGATCGATTAAAAATTCCGTGGGACCAGAAATGGGCGAGCGATGGTGTTCGGGAAGGCTTTCGGGCGTTTTCATATACGTTTCGATATGGTCGCGTGCGATCGCGATTTCTTCGTCGGTGAGCACACTGGGGATGACGAGAAAGCCTTTTAAGTCGAAGAGGAATTTTTCGTAATCCGACATGGGCAAATGCTCACGCGCTGTTTTCTCAGACATGGGCTTTTTCTCCTCTATTTTTCGGGCCACGGTCGAAACAAATTGCGCTGTTCTTTTGTATATCGCGCCAGTGTGTGCGATGTGATATGCTGGGGTTCATCCATGGTGGCGATATTTTGCGACATCATCCAGTAGGGACCATAGCCTACGTGGATGGTTTTGCGGACTTGATCTGAGCGGTTGGTCAAGCCACCGTGCCGCAGGTGTTCTGTAAAAAAGATCGCGTCGCCCGCTTTGGCTTCCAATCCGATCATTCCCGGTTCTACATCAGGGTCGTTGTCATAAGGGCAGAGCAAGGTGCTTTTGTGCGTGCCGGGGACGACGCAAAACGCGCCTTGTTCATTGGTGACATCGTGTATAAAGTAAATCATGCGCACCATCATGCAGTCGATGCGATCACCACTGGTATAGCGGTATTTTTGATTTTCCGGTCTCGTGCCGCCGTGGCTGCGCGATGTATTGTTTTTGTACCGAATGCGGATCTCTGAATTGTTGATGGTGTAGCGACCGCGGATAACGGTTTGCACGTATGGCAATGTTTTTTCGTGGTTTACCAGGAGATCAAATGTTGAATCTGCATTCCAAAAGTCTTCTATGATCAGGGTTTTCCCCTCGGCACATGATCCCTGAACGTGGTAGCCTTTCTCCTTGTTGACGTGATATTCGGCTCCCCATGCACTGTGTTTTCGAGGCGGTAGAGCGACATTGGATAGGGCGTGTTCTTCCAATTTGTCAACGGCTTTGCGCAGGGTTTGCACTTCTGCATTCGTGAGCAGGTTTTTGATTGTGATATATCCCTGGCGGTCAAATTCGTATTGTTCGACTTCGTTCATTGTGGTCCTTCCCGTTAGTTCTTCCGGAATAACAGCATTGCGATTCGTCTTTCTCCCACCACGACCTTCACAATTGCCTTGATATAGATGGGTTTTTTTAGCAATGCCAGTTCCCGGACTTTTGCCTTGAGCACCGGATGTGGATCGTCGATTCTGATCACGCCCTTAAAAGAACGCTTTGATTTTTCGGCATCGACCATCTGTCCGTTCTGGACCATCTCGTTATTCTCTGGCTCATCGGCATCCATCTCGATAATCATACTCAGATCTGTGATTTCATTTACGGATAGGGGCAGTCCACCCGTGTCGAATTGCCGTTCCACAATGCGGTCTTGAAGCGTATTCTGGATTTCCTGTTGAATCTCGTTGGGAAAAGTGTGAATCCTGAATTCCGCGGTGTGGGTACCTTCGATGACTGTGCCGGTTAGCGCTATCCGGTTTAATGGCTCGGCTTCGATCTTTTCTCCGGGATCGAGTGGCCCGGCATTTTGCACGTTTAATGTGCTGTGGAGATCTATTTTTTTTACCTTGCCGAGTGCGAATACCGTGTCGTCTTCTATCGTGACGAGTTTGCCCGAAAAATACTCTTCCAATTGCTTGGTGACCTGACCATCCGAGATATCGTTGAATTGCGCAAATCCCGTGCTCCACCAATCCGGCAAATCGAGGTCTGTTCTCAGTATTTCGCCGTCTCCATAAGTTGTAATCAATTCAATCTGAGCCGGTTGACCGACGCGTGCGAGCCTTTGTGCGGCACCTTTTAGACCTGCGGAAATTCGCAGATCGTCAAAATCCAGGATACGCGCGATTTCGTCTCCTTTCGGTACAACTGTTCCGACGACTTCCTTCTCGAACAGGATGACGCCGGCGTGCGTGGCTGTCAATGTTTCGCGCTGGGATAGCTCTTGTTCCCAGGCGGACGTCGCACTTCTCATTACGCCCTGAAGCTCCCGTTCCGATAGAGTTAGAGAAGATGATATTGCAAGACTGTCGAGTTCACCACTCAGTTCTTCTGCAACTTGTTTTGCGCGATAGCGGTTGACCTGGGATTTATCTCTGGAAATTTCAAATAGTGGCTGACCAATTGTTACGTCAGTTTTATTTTTTACCAGTGCTTCTATGACTATGGCATCCTCATCAGAAGATAGGACATATTCGTGCGGCTTGATCGGTTCGGCATTAGATAACACGAGGTCTTCTGTCTTCGTAAACCACAGAAAGGCGATGGCTGCGGCGACCGCAAAAACAAAGCCATATCCGAATATTTCCAGATATTTGACATACTTCGCGATAAATCTGCGGGTTCTCAAGTTCTGTGTTTTCGGTTTCTCTGTCGTTTGCATTTTTTTACCTGTGGTTATGAGAAGATCGCGTTACCCAACTTGTCTGGTATCATCCAGGCCGAGGTATCGCCGGTACATCTCTGCGTACTCGCCTCCATTGCGAATCAGTTCTGCGTGTATCCCTTGTTCGAGGATCTGACCGTCGCCGAGAACGATGATCAGGTCGGCATTTGCCACTGTTGTGAGTCTGTGAGAGACTATGAATGTGGTGCGTCCTTCTGCCACGCGGTCCAGGCTTTGTAAAAATCGCTGTTCTGTGGCGCTGTCCAGGGATGATGTGGGCTCGTCCAGAATGAGAATTTTGGGATCGCGAACCATGGCCCGGGCAATCCCGATCCGCTGTTTCTGACCCCCTGAGATTCGCGTGCCTTCTCGAAGGTCGGTGTCATATCCGTTGCGTTGGGATGAGGCAAATGCGTCTATGTCCGCCAGTTGGGCGGCTCTGACCACCTCATCGTCAGATGCATGGGGCTGACCGAATAGGATATTTTCTTTGATTGTTCCGTTGAACAAATGCGTTTCCTGTAAAACCAGACCAACCTGGTCCTGATAGGTGCTCGATTTTACTTCTCTGAGGTCCTGGCCATCTACTATTACCCTGCCCGAATCCGGGTCGTATAGCCGGAGAAGCAGGTTCGCTACCGTGGTTTTGCCCGATCCACTGTGTCCCACCAGGGCGATTTTTTGACCTGCCTGAACGGTGAAGCTCAGGTTGCGCAGGATCGGTGTGCCATCCTCGTAAGAAAAGGAAACATTGTCAAAGACGACATCGCCCCTGACAGGTGGCATTGCCGGTGCATTGGGACGGTCTGTAACAGCGGGAACCTGATCCAGTGTTTCGAGAATGCGCTCGGCGGGAACCATTGCAATGCGAACTTGCTGAAAATACCGAATCAGGACTTGAATGGGATTGGACAGGCGATTCGTATAGGAGAAAATGGGGAAGACAGACCCATAGGAGAGGTTGCCTAAAATAACTTCTCTGAGAAAGTACAGTCTTATCAGTCGATTTTTTAAATAGGGAAGCAGGCCGTTATTGCGCGCGAGTTCTCCTTCGATGACACGCATATAAAACAGGCGCATCGCGGCGCGATATCCTTCGATGGTGAGATTGAGATATCGCTTTACTTCGTGCCGACGCCGACCAAATGTCTGTACGACAGCTGCCCCGGCAACGCCTTCTTGAAGCCCGGCGTCGCGCGCCTGCCATCTCTCTCTTACGCGGCGATCGAATCTGCGCTGTATGGTCGCGATCTTCTGGGCGACCATTCCATAAGGGATTGAGTAAATCAGAATGACCAGCGAGACTCGCCAGTCCAACCAGGTGGTGAAGATGAGTATGAGTATGAACTCATAGACCGCACGCAATGTCGCTGGCAAGATGTCCGTAATCATGCGCATTACGGCCCCCGTATCTGCGCTGGCGCGATACATGTGCTCGCCAATACCACGACTCTCGTAGAAGGTCATGGAGAGACGCTGGAGGTGGGTGAAGAAGTGGGTTTTGAGGGCTAAGCTCACGCGTAGATCTACGTAGTGATTGAGTATGGTCGTCATGGTACCGACCAATCTCTGAATCAGAACAAGCACGACATAGGCGACAAAGATACTGTAGAACAGGTTCCAATCTTGATTTGGAAATGCATCATCGATGAGAAACTTGCTCAGCCACGGATTCACAACCCGAAACGTGCTGACGACAATCGTGCCCATTACGACGAGCAGTGCCTTATCCCAGACGGGAATCATTAGCCTGAGAAAACGCAGAAAGACTCTTATGAGTGACTGTTTTACCCCCTTGCGGGGAGGAGGAAAATAGTTGAACATTATCTGGTCTTACCTGTTCAATATACGCGCGTGGACTGCTCTCAAAGATACCACAATTAGGCGAAGATATGTTTGAATGTCAATTGGATTTTCGGGTTTGTGGGAGAACAGAAAACAATTGCGTCTGGCAGAAAATCCACTTTTTTATACAATAGTCTATATGTTGTGGCACATTTATTGCATCTGCAGGAGCCTGCTTCATGTTTAATCTGATCGGAAATTACGCCAAAATTGCTATCAGGAATTTGATGCGGAACAAAGTGTATTCCGCGCTCAATATCCTCGGTTTGGGCATCGCCATGTCCTGCTGCCTTTTAATCGTGTTGTTTTTACAACGCGAACTGCAATACGATCACAGATATGAAAAGGGGGATCGCATTTACAAGGTTGTGCGAGAAATAAATATCCAGGGCGGATCGCGCAATTTTTCCTGGGGTACGTCGGGATCTTTGGCCCCCGCGTTGCAACGCGATTTCCCCGAAGTGGAGTCAGCTATTCGAATATGGCCCTGGAATGTGAAGGTCGAACGCGAGAATATTTTGTTTCCCACACGGCTCAATCGCGTTGACAAACACGTATTTGACGTGTTTGAAGCCGAATTTGTTCAGGGCAGCGCACAGACGGCTTTTGAAGATCCAACGAGTATTGTGATTACCGAGCGCATGGCGAATGTTATCTACGGCGAGGAAAACCCGATGGGCAGGGTGCTCACCGTTGTCAATTCGATTTTTGGAGGCGATTATATTGTGCGGGGTGTGTTGAAAGATCGCTTCGAACCCACGACAATCCCGTTTAATATGTTCATATCGAGAGACCCCAATGCCCAATGGAGTAACAAATTGCACAGATGGGATCCGGCTGCGGGTTTTCGACCGGTACAAACCTATATTTTGCTTCAAGAAGGTGTTTCTCCCAAAACACTGGAGCAAAAATTTCCAGATTTTATAACGCGCTATATGGGCGCAGAAATCCAAAAATACAATGCGTATCATCTTCAACCCCTGCATCGGGTCTATTTGCATTCGCGCGCAGATTACGACATCCAGAGCTTCGGCGATATCGATCAACTCTATACGATGTGTGTGATTGCTGCATTTATTCTGATCATTGCCTGCGTGAACTTTATGAATCTGGCGACAGCCCAATCAGTCCGGCGCGCAAGAGAGGTGGGCTTGCGAAAAGTGGTCGGTGCCAGTCGCGGGCAGTTGATCCAGCAATTTCTGGGAGAGTCCCTGATTGTCGCCTGTCTCGCGTCGTTGCTGGCACTTATTGTTGCGCACGCGGCACTGCCCGTGTTTAATGATTTGATCCAGCAAAATCTGGTATTAGATCTCAGGGCATATATGACTTTGATCCCGGCGTTGATCGGCGTGGTACTGGTATCCGGGATACTCGCCGGAGGTTATCCCGCCTTTGTTTTATCTGCCTGGCAACCGATTGATACATTGAAGAGCCAGGTTCAATCCAGATCGGGTGGTTCGTGGTTCTGGAAGGGTCTGGTGATATTCCAATTTTCAATTTCGATTTTTTTGATCGTAGGGACGCTGGTCGTGCGCAACCAGATCTCTTATATGCTGGATCGGGATCTGGGGGTTGATACAGAACATCTGGTCATGTTACCCATTTTTATTTCGAGCCGGGAGGCGCATTTTGTTCACGCCAACCGCCTGTCGTCGCGATACAGTACTGTGAAGCAGTCGTTTTTGAGGCATCCCAATGTCGTTGGGGCAACAGCATCTCAGTATCGCGCCTTTCCCAGCGGGGGTGGCTCGCGGAGCAAGCCCATTCGCCCAGAGGATTTGCCGGGAGATGACTGGTGGATTCTGATCAACGAGGTCGATCAGGACTTTGTAAAAACAATGGGTATCGAGCTGGTTGCTGGCAAAAACTTCACCCCGGGCAAGGGCAATCCCCTCAGGGGATGGACGCGCGAATTTCTGATCAATGAGTCGGCAGCCAAATTATTTGGCTGGGATAATCCCATCGGCAAACAAATTCAGAAGCTGGATGGGGGCGGCGGCACGGGTACTGTTGTGGGCGTGTTTAAGGATTACCATTTTGATTCCTTAAAAGAAAAAATCGCGCCCCTCGCATTTGTCAAGTGGGCCAGGCTATATGCGTATTTAACGCTTAAAATAAAGGGCGGACAGTTTGTAGAGACGATGGATTTTTTGGAAGAGGAATGGTATAAGTTCGTGCCCAACGAAGCGTTTAACCCCATTTTTATGGACGATGGATTAGCATCTGCGTACCGCAATGAACTTCGCCTGAGAAGAATTGCTGGCATTTCTTCATTGCTGGCGATCGTGGTGTGCTGTTTGGGTCTGTTCGGTTTGGCCGCTATCTCTGCCCAACGGCGCACAAAGGAGATTGGTGTGCGCAAGGTGCTCGGTGCGTCTGGCGGACAAATTGTGACGATGTTTTCAGCCGAATTTGTCAAGCTGGTCGCGTTTGCCAGTCTTATTGCCTGGCCTCTGGCTTATTATATGCTCAATGACTGGTTAGCCGATTTTGCCTATCGCATCGGTCTGGATATCTCGGTATTTGTATTGAGCAGTGTACTGGCTATTGCCATTGCCCTGATCACTGTGAGTTACCAGGCCTGGAAAGCGGCGCAGACCAATCCGATTGAGGCGCTTAAGTACGAATAGGGTCTCAATCGGCTGCATCGACGTCTGTGCCCAACTGCATCTGCTCATCCCATATTCTGCGGTAGAGACCGTTTGCTGATAGCAAGTCGTCGTGTGTGCCATTTTCGACGATTCTGCCCTGATCCAAAACGTAGATTCGGTCTGCTTTTTGAACGGTCATGAGTCTGTGAGAAACCATCACGGTGGTTCGCCCCTCCGATACGTTCCAGATCGTGTCCATGACGTGTTCTTCCGATCGAGAATCCAGGTTCGAGGTCGCTTCATCCAGAATGAAAACCGCGGGATCTCTGATCAGGGCGCGGGCAATGCCTATTCTTTGCTTTTGTCCGCCGGATAATCTCGTTCCCTCTCCAAGATCTCTTTCAAATCCCTCCGGGTGGGCGATGACGGCATCGTAAAGCGCGGCCATGCGGGCTGCTTCTTCTACGTCTGCGTCCGAAGCCTTTAGATTTCCATACCGGATATTCTCGCGGATAGTTCCGGAAAATAAAAAGGTGTCTTGAAGCACAACGCCGAGTTGATTGCGGTAGCTCAAGAGTCGGACATCTTTCAGGTCGTGTCCATCTACGAGAACCGATCCGGTGGTGGGATCGTAAAGCCTCAAGATGAGGTATAGCATTGAGGTCTTGCCCGATCCACTCGGTCCCACGAATGCGACGCGCTCTCCAGGACGGATTGTGATGTTGATATTTTCCAGCACGGGCTGTCCCGATTCGTATTCAAATCCCACGTTTCTGAATTCGATTGTGCCGCTGAGGGACGGTATGGTGCTCGCATCGGGCGCATCGCTTATCTCGGGTTGAACGTCAAGGGTTTGCAGGACGCGTTCGGCCTGGACGAGTTGAAGGCGAATGCTCTGGATCAGCCTGATCATTCTCTCCATCGGGCCTTCAAATTGCCGGGCGAGGAAAAACACAACACTGAATTCTCCGATGCTCAACTCCCCGGTCATGGTGTGGTAACCTACGTAGAGCCACAACACTTTTTCAACGCCTTCAGAGAGAAACCACAGAACGCCCTGGTGCGTAAAGATATGTAGAACGCGGTACTTGATCCAATATCTGCGGTTCTCGATAAAAGTTGATGCATATCGGCGGGCAGACCAGCGCATGCGGCCGAAACCTTTGACGGTCTTGGTCGCGGCTATACCGTCTCTCAAGATCGTCCTCAGGTACTGTGCCTGCATTCTCATGTCCCATCGGACTCTCTGAAGGCGCGTGTAGAAGTAGTGGGATAGGGCTGTGTAGGGAAAGGAGTAGAGAAAAATCAGCACTGTGAGATAGGGATCGACCAGACTGAGGATGATGCCCGTCCAGATAATCCGGTAGGCTATGGTGATCGCATTGGGAACATCGTCGGTGATCATGGTGATCAGGCCACCTCCGACGTCAGCAGTGCTGCGATACATGTGTTCGCCGATGGGCCGACTCTGAAGAAAGCCCAGGGAAAGTTTGTGGAGGTGGTCGTAGAAGATCGTGCGCAGGTGGATGGTGA
Source organism: Gemmatimonadota bacterium (assembly GCA_009838845.1). Classification (NCBI taxonomy): domain Bacteria; kingdom Pseudomonadati; phylum Gemmatimonadota; species Gemmatimonadota bacterium. The sequence continues at coordinate 23,900 of VXRD01000040.1, forward strand.
CTTTCATGTCGATATACCACCCGAGGATACGCCGTGTTATTTGAGAGACATTCGAGATGATCCACATCAGGAATTGGATACCAAAGACAAAAAAGAAAAGCTGCAAGCGGCGATCTACTGGCAGGTCGATGTTCAGAATGACTTCATCGACCTGATATCGATTCAAAAAGACGCCTATCTCACGGAGCGGAACGCCTACCATGATGAATAGCATCCCGAGGATGACTTTCGTCTTGTGGGGATACAGGTACTTGAAAAATCGCCAGAAGGTTTCCCATTCGCGGTTTGCCCGTTCCTGTTCTGGAGACCAGGCCGGACCTCGCCACACTTCGGGCTTTCTCTGTCGGATGTCGAGAATTCTCATTGCCATCCTCAGGTCTTATGAGACCTTCATAAAATCAACATTGACGCGTAAATTTATGAATATTCCGAATAATTCGCTACCTAATTTAGTATAGCGCGAGTGAATGCCCGTCATCGGGAAACCAGATCAGATCAATGACAAACGAAATCCCGACACCAACGAAATACCCCAGCATCATACCAAAGAAGAAGGGTGAGGCTTTACGATACAGGCTGATGCCGCCTATACGGAGGATGGCGGCTTTGGCGAACCAGGCGAAGAAAATCGAGAATATCGTGCGATTGGCAGGGTATGAGGTTGCCGAGACCAGGCCGATGGGGTGCAGCGGAAAAGCCGGATAGATATAGCGGAGGACCATATTGGCGACGGTGACTGCAGTTCCGATCAGACCCCACAAGGCGAGATGTCGCTTCATTGCGAAGGGGTCGCGGATGTAACCAACGCCTCTATCAAATACGGCCTGGACGGATCCCGCGTAGATGCTGCCGTAGTTGAATGCGCCCGTCTGGTAGCCGGAAGCGATCGCGTAATAGGCGCTGCCTCCCACAACAACGGCAACGGCGATTGCGACTGCGAGGATCATTCTTCCCCGGTCTTCGCGAACATCATCGAAGAGTTTCGTGGCGTTGGCCATAGGGGCCATCAGGACGGTTTTCAGATCGCGGTGCCAGGTGTAGGTCAACGCCAATGCCACAATGCTCTGCGCGTTCATGTTTGTGAGCCCGACAATATGGTAGGTCGCGAACTGTGCGTGTATGATGCGAGAGCTGATCAGTCCTGTTTCGATGCTGATCTTTGAGATCCCAAGCCAGACCACAATGACAAGGCCGACGAAGACAAATGCCACATATACGGTCATTCCCGATGCGACGCACCACGCGCAGATGAACAGCGCACTGAGGATGAGTCCGAATACTGCTGAACGGTAGGAGAGCATCTCCCGAGTATCGTCTATCGTCGGGTCCTTTATAAATGCCTTTCTGGCGACATCTCTCAAATGGCCGCGGGCGGTCCACAGTCCCCAGGGAATCAGGACGAAAAGTGCGCCAAGTCCTTGCCAGTTTTCAAAATCGGAAGTGTCTGCACGCAGTGGACCTGTTTCGAATCCAAATCTTCTGAACATACCAAGCTGAAACGTCAGGAACAGGAAGTAGATAATGATGCTTCCGGATACTTCGAGCTCAACGAAGTAAGAGGCACCGATGATCAGTGGATAGAATCGGGTCTCGATGGGGGGAAAGTCTCGACCCAGTTGGATAAGCCCGAAATCTCTTGGAATGGCCGGGAATAAGGGTGTGAAGTATCCGATCATGTTCCACATAATCGGGAAGATCGCGAAAGCGAAGCCGATCCAGAAAACAGGCTGGTTCATGAACCCGGCGGTGAAAAATCCACGAGGTTCTTCGTCCGCCATGTTCATCGGCAGCTTCATCAGGGGGAAGGAGAGCCGTTCGTTCTCGACCCACTGCTTCCGGAAGATCGCGACCATACAATAGCAGAAGCAGGCGACCGCGCCTACGAGCGATAGGCGCCAGGTCAACGGTATGAACCAGGCTCCCCACGGGATCGAAGCGCCGCGGGGGAGTCCTTCGTAGAACCATTTGGTAGCCATAACATCCGTTACGACTGCCCAATCGACGAGATATGGATGCAGTTCGGTCGCCCAGCCGTTCTCGGATGATGGAAAGTAATAGGGCGCACCGATGTTCGCGATCATGTGCGCCATGAAGTAGCTGGGCAGAGCCGATCCAATCAGGGCCATTGCAAAGATGACGAGAAGCTCGGCTCTTGTGAGCATGGCCCCCGGGCGGATGGCCTGGATGACTTTGTTGAGGATGACAGCGATGATGAAGAAGGGAACCATCACGCCCCAGGGGAGATGGTCCTGCGCCATTTTGGTCGTATGGCCGATGTGACGCGTGTAGTGACCGCCCCAGGCCATGAAAGTCACACACAGGGTACCCAGCGCAATGGATCGAGCCGTTATGGCGTGCCGAAGGGGACGAATCTCCGGTTCAGCTATGGGTTGTACCTCGGCCAATCAGAGCCTCCAGATCCATTGGTCGCGGCTTGCCCGTTCCTGTTCTGGAGACCATGCGGGATTTCGCCATACCCCGGGCTTTCTCTGTCGGATGTCGAGAATTCTCATTGCCATCCTCAGGTCTTATGAGACTTTAATTTTTATTCCTATTCTCGTGATCTGGATACACAACATTGAACACACGCGTTACCACATCGGGCGATGTGCGATTTTCAAAAGCCTCCAAAACCGGATCATTGGTTTCCCGCATTTGGGCCTGTAGAATCGCCCGTATTTCATCAGCTTTTGCACTGTATTCCGGGTCGTCAATCAGGTTTTTCAAACAATTGGGGTCCTGCTCCAAATCGTATAACTCTTCCGGTACGCGATACCGAAACATCCGCACCCGTTCTGCAATATCTGGATTGCCCGGTGCAGCCTCCTCCATTGCGTGCATCGTCAAGCCTTCATTGTTATTGCGGTACCGATAGTCATCTCGCACCCACATATTAAATATGTACCCAAATTGATGATCCTGCACACACCGCATCGGCGTTGCTGCTCCACCAGCCTTAGAATCGATCTGCGTAAATACATGCTCTCGACCCTCCTGCTTTTCACCTCTCAGCAGCGGCACAAAAGATTGTCCATCCACACCATCCAAAGCGGGCAATCCAATCGCATCTAATGCGGTCGGCAAGAAGTCAATGCCGGACATTAGTTCACTACATGTTGTACCCTCTTTTGCAACACCGGGCCACCGCACCAGCCACGGTGTGCGTGTACTCGCCAGATATACATTACACTTGGCAAACGGCACGGCCATCCCGTTATCCGACAAAAAAGCGACCAGTGTATTGTCTCGCAATCCCGACTCTTCCAGAGCATTCATCACCGCTCCAAATGTATCATCTAAGCGTCTCACCGAATTGTAATACCACGAAAGTTCTTTGCGAATCAATGGAAGATCAGGCAAGAATCCGGGCACTTCAATTTCATTGGGGTTATACAACCGCGATGGCACCTCAGCACCACCCTTTGGTCCTTCATCTGGATTGTAAAATGGTCGATGGGGATCATGAGAGTTTACCATAAAATAAAAGGGTTTGTCGGCACTTTTACAGTTCTCGAAGAATTCCTTACAATACGCCCCATACTTCTGAGGACTACGGCCAAAACCCAGGTCTTCTTGATCCCGACTAAAATCCCATGTAATCGACTCTTTTGGCGTTGAATGATTCACTTTTCCGAGAAGGCCAGTCATATACCCCGCATCGCTCAACGTTTCGATGATCGTCGGTGTGTCCTCAAATGTATGAAAAAATCCCATTCCGCCATTGTTATAACTATAGCGCCCGGTGTTCAATACATTGCGACTTGGCATACAAATGGCAACATTCACATGCCCATGACTGAACCGCACACCCTCTTCGGCAAATGCATCCAGGTTGGGGGAGATATCTGGCACGTTTGATCCAAAACAACCGAGTGAATCGCAACCCAAATCATCTGCTGTGAACAGCAAGATATTTAATTTACCTACCATACGATCCTCACTTCTTCAAATCTTTGTCTGTCAATTTACCCTATACTTTTCCAGTGCATCCTCATCGAGTTCACATCCAAGTCCCGGCTTTGTCGGAACAATGGCTTCGCCCTTTTCAAATTGGATGCCATCTACAATCAGGTCATCTTCTCGCGTCCAACTCCCGACAAAATCGCTGGGCATAACGCAATTTCGCGGCACACTTGCCGCGTGAAGATAGGCCATTTCCATTATGCCGAGGTCATTTCCAGATCCATGCCAGCAGGGAATACCAGCGGCATCGGCAATTGCCGCGTTATGGACAAATTGCCACATGCTGCCCCCCAGATTGAAAATATCTACTGCTTCCACCTTGATTGCGTTGATGATGTCATGGGGATTCGCCAGATGCAATGCGACCGGGATTGTGGTTGCCGCTCTTAGCTGGCAATACCAATCCAGGTTCCATTTCGCCATTGGATCTTCGAGCACACCGACATTGCCGACTGCTTCGAATTGTTTTGCCAATGCAATGGCTTCTGCCGGGCGATAAAATCTCTGATTCGGATCGATTGTGCATTTGAACGATATATCTGTGGCCTCCAGGATTGCCTGCACGCGAGCGACCATTGGTTCATCAGAGGTACATTTCATTTTTACACCGTGAAATCCGCGTTCGTAACCGAGCCGCGCATTGAGGGCTGAGTCTTCAGGCGTTTGATGGCCGATCCAGTAATCCGCTGGCACGCGGTCTCTGTACGCACCGCCGAGCAATTCGTGGACCGGGCAGCCTCGAATTTTGCCCACGATATCAAAAACAGCCATTTCAAAAGCTTCATAACCCGCGCCCGTTCCCCAGCCGGTCAAATTCTCCCAATCGCGTGTGCCGCCCCCATCTTCAGATACAACCGGATCTCTGAAAGGCAGGACTGTGTTGCGATGCGTGGCGGCTTCTCTGAATACGTTTTGCAGGCTCAGTTTGAGAGGGTCTCTTCCTTTGAGTTGGTTAAATCCCTGCCGAATTGCTTCTTCAGGCGTCCCGCGCGAGGTTTCTCCCAGTCCGTAAATCCCTTCATCGGTATTTAGCTTGATGATGTGTTTGGGTACCTGGTCCCAGCCCGCAGGACCAAATGATGCGCTGTGTACACGGCCGGGTATGGTTGGAACAACAACTGTAATGATGTCGATGGATGCGATTTTCATGGCGTTTTCCCCCGCAGTGTACAAACACTGTTTTCACATTGACGTATAAGAATACCTGCATAAATTGATTACTGACGTTACACACACGAAATAATTCCGTCAAGGTTATTTATCGCGGGGTGGGTTAAGAATAGTCCTGTTAGAATGCTATTGTAAAGTGCTTTGGCACATATTATTTATCAGGATCTTTTATCGCTGTTTTTTACAAAGGAGGCTGTGATGAAAATTACAAAGGTCGAGCAGATGCGCGTGTTCGTGCCATGGCAGGATTCCTATAAGGAGCCGATGGTGTCCTGGCGGGGGATGAGCGGCACAACGCCGGAGGAAGAGGATTCCTACGTGATTGTTCAGGTGCATACCGATGAGGGGATTGTGGGGATCGGGGAGGGAGGACGTTCGATGGTACAGACCGAGCAGCAGGCACAGCAGTATATCGGCAAGAATCCGATGGAACTGGATATGTTTAACCTCGGGCGTCCCTGGGCACATGCTTTTCTCGATATAGCTGGCAAGGCGCTGGGAGTACCGGCTTATCGGCTGATTGGCAACGGCAAGCATAGAGACCGTGTTCCGGTGGATTACTGGTCGCCTTATCTGGCTCCGGAAGAGACCCGCAAGCACGCCGAGGAGGGCGCGAAGCGGGGGTTTAAGCTGCACAAGATCAAGGCGCGCCCCTGGGATACGGTGTGGCAGGTGAAGGTGATGACCGAGGCGGGCGGACCGGACTACAAGATTCGCATAGATCCAAACGAGAAGTTCAATACCCTGTCGGAGACCGTGCGGATCGACGATGCGTTGCAGGAGTATCCCAATGTGGAATGCTTTGAAGACCCCGTGCCCAAGGCACATCCAGAGTGGTACGGGATTTTGCGGCAGAAGTGTCGGGCGCCTCTGGCGATTCATACCACGGATACGCGGTTGATTCTGAACCATTTGCGACACAATGGGATAGATATTGTCAATGTAGGGGGTACCATCAACCGGGTAATCCGGGCCGCGGCAATGGCCCAGGCAGCCGGATGCCCGGTGTGGATCCAGATGGAGGGGCACTGCTATGCGATCCAGGCGGCGTTTAACGCACACATAGGCGCGGCTGTGCCGAATGCCACGCTGCCCTACGGGATGCGCCCGTTTATCAGAGAAGCGTGTATTACAAAAGAGGGCTATGGATTTGCCGTGGAAGACGCGCACATGCCCGTGCCCGAAGATCCGGGGCTGGGCATTTCGCTGGATCTGAAAATGTGCGAGAAGTTCCGGATTGAGTGATGCCTATATGCTTCGCCCGCCATCTACAATGAGGTTTTCCCCCGTGACAAAGGGGCTGAGGATGAGTCCGAGGATGGCGTCGGCACAGTCTTCGCCTGTTGCGACGCGGCCCATTGGTGTGGCTTCCAGATGGAGTTTGCGGAAGGCGTCCCAGCCGATTCCCCAGCGCGTATCGACAAAGCCCGGGGAGATGGCGTTGACCTGAATATCGGGTGCTTGACTGGTTGCCAGGGAATTCGTCAGGCATATCAGCGCGGCTTTGGATGCGGAATAGGCAATTGAGCTGCCTTTTCCAGAGATACCGGAGATGGAAGCGACGTTGACGATGCTTCCACCGCCACTTTCTTTCATTTTTGGGATTGCTGCCCTGGCTACGAAGAAGGCGCCCTTTACATTGACGGCCATCGCGCGATCCCAATCGTCCTCTGTCAGGTTTTCCAGATCCTCCAGCGGCACGAACCGCGTCATGCCCGCGCTGTTGACGAGAATGTCGAGGCGGCCGAGTTCATCGACTACGCGATCTACCATTTCCCGAACGGCTGAGTCTTCCGATACGTCTGCTTTGACGGCGACGGCTTTGCGCCCTAGTGCTTCGATATCCGCACAAGTTTTGTTGGCGTCATCTTCAGATCGGCTGTAGTTGACGGCGACGTCTGCGCCTTCTGTGGCGAATAGCAGCGACGTCGCGCGACCGATGCCCGTTCCTCCTCCAGTGACAAGTGCTACTTTGCCATCGAGTTTTCCCATGGTGACTCCCTTCAATATTGTGTGTGTAAAATCGCTTAAATTAGGCGAAGATATACCCAAATGTCAATTGGGTTTTCAGGGCTGCCGCTCCCAGGCGAGCAGATTTTTGACCATAGCGCGAATGCGCGGATGATCGCTGTTTCGGAAGTGATCGTGTAGCCTATCGGCACCCTGGTTGTGTTTGCACAGGGCTTCGTAGTGTACAGGGGTTTGGGGTCGGGCGGCGAATTTCATTGCAATATAACTGCGCCCTTCTTGCTTGTCGTACACTGCGTGGTACAGATATTGATTAAAGAAGATCAGATCGCCCGGTTTGACCGATAAAATATAACCCGGTAATTCATTACCACGCACGGCAAAAACGTCCATACTGGTGCCCGATGTCTGGGGCTGAAGTGCCAGCAAGGGGCAGTGAAAATGAGGTAAGTGGGAGCCAGGGATGACCCGCAGTGCGCCCGTATCTCGATCCATCTTCTGTAGATATATCATAATTTTGATGCGCGTGTAGTTCAGATCAATCTGTCCGGCCCGATCGCTGTGCCACTCATGGTTGTTGGTCTCGTTAAAACTGCCGCGATTGCCTTCAGATTGCCCCCATACAAAACCCGGTCCCAATAGATCTTCGATGGGTTTCCAGATGCGGTCGTCCCGGGGCAATTGTGATAGGATGGGGCGTCTTTCGATAAAGGGCACAATGGCTTGATAGCTGGTCGCTTCAAGGCGCGTTTGCAAATCTTCACGCCACAGAGATTCCGCCTCAGCGGTGATCACCTTCATTTCAGCAGATGAGAAGACCCGACGCAGAGCCAGAAATCCAAAAGTATCAAAGTACGCTTTTTGCTGGTCGCTCAACACTGCGGACTCCTTTCAGTGGTTTTACAGGATTTGATAGTATATGAGAAAAAGGAGGTGTGTTAAAGTGGAAATTGACGTCGTTCGAATCTGATACGGCGTCTTTTTTTTTTTTATTTTTTTTTTTTGATAACAAATTTTAATAAAGA